>JACREK010000140.1 GCA_016218275.1 Candidatus Gottesmanbacteria bacterium
ACTAAAGTCTGTCCTTTTTCTTCAACTATCTCAACCAGTTTTTGCTTTTTCAATCTTTTTATCGCCTGATTAAATTGACCCCTATGATACTTGTTGCTATCAACAATAAATGGCGCCAGCGCCATAGGAAGTGCAGGAATTAAAAATGATAAGGCAATTACCGCTCCGCCTGATAAAAGTTTTAGAATTTCACCTGTGTGAGGAATATTCTCTTCTTTCTTATTTAAGAAATTGACAATATACTTTCTGTCGTTTATAAAAATTTTCTCCACTTTATCCCAATTTACGCTTTCTAATTGCAATGTCATTTTATATCTCGAGGTTTTCTTTAGAACTTTCTTTCTATTCTTCTTTTTACTAATCATTTTACTAATCATATTACTCGTCATAATAATATACTAAACCAATCTTATAACACATGCAAGCGATCGCATGTATATGTTATAAAAAGTTATCAATGGATTAATATAACAACTAAAACCGATGATAATTAAAACCGGCATGATAGCTAAATTTTGTGACTAAAATAAATATAAAATAAACACCAAGATATAAATAATTAGAAGAGAATATTGAGAAACAATAATTTGAGGACTAACACCTACTCTATTAACTTACTTCCCACTCTTTTGGCATTTGACTACATCGAGGCCGTTGATGACGCCGTTGTTATCTATATCATATTGTTTAACAGTTGCCCAAGTTGTTGCATCTTGGCTGCTTTTTCCGATATTTAGTTGTACTTGAGTACAAAAACTGCTCAAAGTGCTGGTGGGAGCTATAGATGACGGTGTGGCTACATTACTACCTGATGGTGCAAGAGTCAGTGTGGGAACAAGGGTAGGTGTAGCCTGCGGAATTGGCGTCATACTTCCAGTAGTAAAACTCCAGGGAACACAATTGGACTCGCATTTTTGACCTGATGAATCACAGCGGGTATCGCCGATAGTCACTAAATAATAATAAACTGTATTAGGAGTAAGAAGTGTTAGAGGCACGTTATGAGTTTTCCCCGATGTTCCTTCCGGAGCTGTAAAGGTAAGACCTGCGGGATTGGTACCATATTCAACTCTTCCTTGCGACGCGTCCGTAGTTTCCCAGGAAATGACGGCGCTGTTGGGAGTCACCTGGGCAGTTGTAATTTTTTGCGCCTGACAGCTTGAAGCTTTGGCAAAATAATTGGCGGCTCTGTTTCCGCCGATAATGGTAACTGTCAAAGCCAGAAGTAAGACTACTAATATACCGCCTATTTTTAGTGAATTTTTCAGTGATGCAAGGTTCATATAAAATTTATAATCATTATAATATTTATAACTATAAGATAAACAAAATTCCCACTACCGTCAAGAGCGTACCCAATCCTAAACCTAAGACAGTAATTTCTGCAGTACCGGCTCTTGGCAACTGAGCAACTGTCGGTTTTGGTGTGTTGGTCGGCACCGGTGTTGAAGTCGGTCTGGGAGTAGCTGTAGCTGAAGGAGTGCTGGTAGGTGAAGGAGTTAAAGCAGTTGTAGGGATAGCGGTAGGTCCGGGAGTTAAGGTAGGACCTGAGGCAGATCCTATGTTTATCGTTAAAGGCTGTAAAGCGCTGCAGTTGATGATGTCTTTTGAATCAGAGGCTTGGTTGATATTGGAATCGGCTTCGCTTCCGGCAGTACAGTCAAAAGATAAAGTAGCAGTTCCGGCACTATTTGCTTTTATGGTCATGGTGGCATAAAGAGTATCGGTTGAGGAAGATTTGGGACGAGCTACACTTTCTTCCCATGAGCTTATCAAAAATTTATTTGTGGTTCCCCCCAAAGTGTTGGCGCTAAAATATGTATAAAAATTACCTGTTTTTACAAGGGCTGGATCGATAGTTAATTTACTGGGTTCAAAATTTATCAGCGCATCTCCATTGATAGTCTGAATACTATTGGTATTTATCATCACTTTAACATCGAAATTATCGCCTACTTTGATCGCGGCAGTAGGGTTCCCTAGCTGGAATTTAAAATACTGGGCATAGACGCCGCTTGCTGTCACAGATGATACGGTAAATAAGATTCCGATGATAAAAAAGGTTAAAATTATTCTCATTCTAATTCCTTCACCTCGGAGGAGTCCCGTTCGACTCGCTTCGCTCGCTCAGGGCCACCATCCGAGGAGTATTTATTGTAATTTTGCATTTTGCATTTTTCAGCCCGAGGCTGATCAGCCTTTGGCTGAGATTTTTGAATTACTCAATAACTATTTTCTCGTTTCCAACTACTCCCAATATATTTTTGCTTGTTCCTCTTTCAACCAAAGTTGAGAGATTGGTTTTTCCGGCTTGAAAATCAACAACTACATTTCCCGATCCTTTCTTTTTTGCCTGAAAGGAAACGCTGAAGAAAGATGTGGCAGAAGTAAGTGGAGACAGATCCTTGGGACTGTATCCGGATACTTTTATAATTCCTGCCGTATTATCTACTTCCTGACGGGGATAAGAATCAAAATACGGCCCAAAAATAAGATTGTTGTCTGCGGTAAGATAGTTTGGGTC
>JACREK010000015.1 GCA_016218275.1 Candidatus Gottesmanbacteria bacterium
GAGTGGGTGACGCGAGCCAGGTACCCTTCTGATTTGACCGTTTAACCCGGCAAAGCAGAAGGGTGGCGAGGCGGCAGGACCCTCTGGGTTTAAGGTCTGATACTAATTTTACAACCATTTTATTTTGAGAAAATGAGAAGCGCAACTCATACACGGATCGTAAGCTCTAATAATCTTTTAAATTTCATTTGTTAACTCATCTTTATTCTTATTCAGATTTGCTTTTATATATTCATAAATACTTCTTTCTATCCCCACCTGATTCTGACCGGTTGGTACTACTATATCGCCATTTATCACTTTGCCTTCTTCATCAATTGATAATTTATAATAAAGGGTACCCCGAGGTGCTTCCGTCACTCCCATGCCAATTCCAGCTTTTCTTACAATCGGAACTGGTTTTTCATCCTTGATTGAAAGACTAGAAAGTATCTCAACTGAACGATCAACAGTATGAAGAATCTCTATGGCTTGAGCAAGATTATTATGAAAAATATTTCTTGAGGGAAATAATTTCAATGCCTCCTTGGCGTCTTCTTTTGTCCTTATATTTAATTTATCCGAAGCAAGATTTAACCTTGCCAATGCTCCCGTCATATGAATCCTATCCATAAATTTATATCCTACCGCATGAGAATAGGGTATGACTACTTTGTCTAAATATATTCCGTAATTCTGACAGGCAATAGTTTCTTCATTTTTTATAATGCATCCTTTTAAAAAGCTAAGTTCTTCATCTATCAATGCCACATAATCGGTATCTCTTTCTAGATGGAAATCACACTCTTGAAATATTTTTATGAGTCTAAGGACAGCTGGTCGAATATTTTCAAGTTCTTTGACAAGACTGTGAAATAATTTCTGGTCCGGAAGTTTGGTGAAACCTCCAACTGCCGGAAAGGGCGCATGAACGCTTCTTCCGCCCATCACTTTACTTAAATTATTTCCCGCAGACTTGACAGCAAAAGCATCATCAAGAATCTGATGCTCTTGGGAATTATTCTCATCCAGCTCCAGAATACTATCAACTCTCAAAATATCTGGCATCACAAAAATGTAAAGATGAAGGGCGTGGTCTCTTATTATCAATCCGAAATTTAATAACTTCCTTAATATTTCAGTCTGCTCTGACGGTTTAATCTGCAGTGCATCCTCAACCGCTTTTATAGCGCAGAGAAGATGGGCATTGGAACAGGTGCCGCAAATTCTTGAGGTAAGCTGCGGAAGCGCCAATACATCCTTTCCCCGTATGGCTTGGGTATAAAATCTTTTGAATTCGTCTATCTTGAATCTGCACTCCTTCACCTCTTCATTCTCAACTTTTACCGTTAGGCTTGCTTTACCTTCTATCTTTGATAATTCTCCAATATTTAGGTCAAAGTCGTGCATATTACAAATTTCGCATTATCAGAAATAGCATGGCATGAAAGTCATACATATTAAATAATACCAAACTCCCCAAGATACTTATTGATTAACAGAAGAAAAATATTTTCATCCATCGGACACCCGGGCACTACTTCATCAACGGCAACAATCTCGGATATTTTTTTTACTTTTTGATTGTAATTAAATCTCATAAGTATAGGGCTTATCTCCTCAATAGTCTTTGCGTCGAAATTATTTCTTTGTCCTCCCGGAAGTCCCATTACAGCACAGGCTCCTATCGCCACCAATTTTTGGGAAACAGATCTTATTTTTATCAATTTATCCTCTTGTTCTTTGGAGGCGATTGCTCCTTCCACAAAAGAAACATCCAGATCCGAAATCTCTTCTTTCTTCTGAAAAGATGAAAAGGCTTTGAACTCAATTGACTTAGCCCATTCTTTATAATGGTCATTCCAAAGTTCAGTAAAAATGATGGTGGAGTCCCCGCAACAGGAAAAAGAAAACCAACCAACACGAAGTTTTTTGGGCATAGTATTCCTTACTTGACAATAAAAATATTACTATTCATAATATATTATAGAAGGTAGTATTAATGAAGAAAATAGCTAGAATAATATTCTCCAGTTCAATTGTGTCATTATTCATGATAAATCCTGTTTTAGCTCAAGAAGTACCTATCCCCATTTCAAAACCTCCTATTTTGAAACCAACCGATCCAGGTAAACTTATAGGTGCAACAATTGGGTTACTATTAGTAGTTTCTACATTAGCCTCCTTTATCTTCCTTATTTGGGGAGGAGTTCAATGGATTACATCGGGAGGTGATAAAGCAGGAGTTGAAGCAGCTCAACATAGAATACAAGCTGCTTTATTGGGATTATTCATTGTTTTTTCTTCTTGGGCGATAATGACTGTTTTTGGACAATTCCTCGGTGTTGATATTAGTAATCTAAAAATTCCCACACCATTTTAAGATATTCTATCTTGAATTAACCTTCCTGTATTTTACCTCTTTAATAAATAATCATTTTAAAAATCATAATCACACTTGAAATTTTTGTGTTTGATTTACCTATGATATAATATTGGTTGTCTACGGAAGCCGGATAACCACTCGGAAAATTTCGTCAGAAATTATTCCGTGAGGAAAGTCCAGACCGCAGAAGACAGAGGACTCGCCGAAAGGCGTGATGGTGATCCGCCAGTTGGCGGATTACTGCTGGTGATCCCGAGCCGAAAGGCGAGGGAAACGATTCCCGAAACCTGTCCCGAGAAATCCGCACATAGCGGATGACGAGGGATGACGGGATGAGAGAGCCACAGAGACGAGTCTTTTCCTAAATCCGTAAGGAAATGGAAGAGAAGTGAAACGAAGGCCCGCCGTCGCATAAAGCTATGGCGGGCGAGGCAATCCCACTTGCGGCAATCTCCGAATGGACCGTATCAGGATGTCTTCCCGAGGTCCGAGGATTGAGAGCATCGCCCCTAAAGGGCGGCAGTAATCGTCCAAAAGACGAAACTGAGAGAAATGGTTATCTACCCGCCTTCGCCGAGGCTTCGGCGAGGCGAGGAAACAGAATCTGGCTTACGAGCTTCCGTAGACTTTGTAAGTTATTGTAGCAGTTTAATGTGTTAATGCGATTCTTTTAGTTTGAGGTATTCAGAAATTATAGTCTCCAATGTCACCACCACTGGTATCGCCAAAAGTGCACCACCAATTCCGCTAAGTTTCGCACCTACCAGCAAAGCGATTATAGTCACAACCGGTGGTATTCCTATTGCCTTTTGCATCACTAGCGGTACTATCAGATGGGCCTCTGCCTGTTGGATAATAAAATAAAGCGCAATAGTAACAAGTGCTAAAAATGGAGAGATAGTTAAAGCTATCAGAATTGCCGGAATAGCAGAGATGATGGGACCAATTATGGGAATAATCTCCAGTATTCCCGCCAAAATAGAAAGGGCCAATGTGTAGGGAATTCCCAAAAGTGACAAACCTATAAAAGTAGATAATCCTATTGTTAGAGCCAGTAGAAGCTGTCCTCTGACCCAAGCACCTAATCTTTCCTCAATTTTTGTGAGAATGTTTACTAACCTTTTCGATCCTTCTTCGCCCATAAAATTTGCTAATTGTGTTTCTAAATTTTTCCTTTCTATTAAGAAATAGAATGAAATGACAAATAAGGTAAAAAGGGCAATAATATTGGAGAACAATCCAATAGTAACGGAAATCAAATTCTGACCGAGAGGAGCAATTTGCTGAGTTAAAACTTGTGAATCAAATTGCACAAAAGGTAAGACCCTGATGATATAATCCGGCATTCTTTCACCTAAATGAATTGTTTGGGTTATCAACGGAGGCAAAAGTGACGAAGCGGCAAAACCGATGAAAGAAATGATTAAAATATAAATAACCAATATTGAAAATACCCTAGGAATATGCACTCTCTCCAAATAATCAACTAATGGTTTAAAAGCGGACATGAGGATAAACGAGACAAAGACAAGAAAGATTATCTCTCTTATTTGTACCAAGAACCAAAGAAGAAGCAGGAATAGTATAGTAAAAACAATTGTTTTATATGATATCTCGATTTTGCTGGTCATTTAACTTTAAGTATACCACCTTCCTACCGTATCCTCTATTTTATAGGTGTAATTCGGTTCAGTAATATAAAACCAAGCAATTCTTTTATCCTTTTTAAACCAAGTCATCTGCCGTCTGGCAAACCCATGTTCCTGATATTTCCATTTCTGCACAGCCTCCGGAAGACTAATTTTATCTCCCAGAAAATCTTTCAAATGAGAAAAACCAGTACTGGTGAAAGAAGGTAGATTCTCAAAATAGCCCTGTTCCAGCAATTCCTTTACTTCAGCTAATGCCCCTTCAACTCTTTCCTCTACTCGCCTATCAATCCGTTGATAAAGAAGTTTATAAGAAGCTCTTAATCCTATCATTAGTAACTTATCCATTTTAAATTTTTCTTTGTCGTTTTCCATTTTTAATTTTCCATTTTTAATTTTCATAGCTATCTCAATCGCTCTGATTAACCGCCTTGGATTTTGTCTATCCGATTCATTCATACTGTCCCATTTCTGTAGGTTTAAGGTCTTTAACTTTTGCTGCAAACTTTTTTTATCCAAGACTTCCAATTTCTCTCTTAATTCTTTATCTGAAGGGATAAGCACAGTTTCAATAGGATCAATGGTGGCCTTGATATAAAATCCTGTACCGCCAACTACAATTGGCAATTTTTTCCTTGACCAGATGTCCTTTATGACTTTATGGGCAAGAATTGAATACTCTCCGGCACTAAATATGTAATCAGGCTCAACTATATCAACAAGCCAAACCGGAATTCCTTCTTTCAGTCTATATCCAACCGAAAATTTTTTATTTTTAATATTTAGTTTTGAGTTTTGTCCGCCAGCTGGCGGATTGAATTTTTCATTTCTAGATATGTCTTTGCCCGTCACAATATCCATCCCTCTATAAACCTGCCTGCTGTCTGCCGAAACAATTTCGCCATCGAATTTCTTTGCCAGATGAACTCCTAATTCGGTTTTCCCTGTTGCCGTCGGTCCGCAAATGATAAGAAGTTTGTTCATTAATGAACAAGACTTACGCAATCTGTCATTGCGAGGATCCCGATTTAATCGGGAGACGAAGCAATCTCTCGCGGATGCGAGCTTGAACAAGCCTGCACTGAGCTTGTCGAATGTGTCAAGAGATTGCCACGCCCCTTCGGGGCTCGCAATGACAAGCTAAATTAATAATTGTTGCGTAACTCCTGATTTAAATTTTTCTTATGTTTGGTTTATTTATCATATCCTCCACTATCTGCCAACGGCGCTTCTTCACTGTATGTGGCACATCATCTTTGAAAGATTTGTGCGCTGCGGTCAATGGTCTATCTGAATACATGGCGATATAGGCTTTATAAAAACCTACTCTTTTTGCTAAATCTACGGTGTCTAAGAATTCCTCATCTGTCTCACCGC
The DNA here is from genome assembly GCA_016218275.1 of Candidatus Gottesmanbacteria bacterium. Lineage (GTDB taxonomy): Bacteria > Patescibacteriota > Microgenomatia > 2-02-FULL-39-11 > 2-02-FULL-39-11 > JACREK01. The sequence continues at coordinate 5,392 of JACREK010000015.1, forward strand.
AAAATCCAACAATTATATCGGTACTTATCTTCAAATTTTCAATTTTCAATTTTAAATTTTCAA
>JACREK010000141.1 GCA_016218275.1 Candidatus Gottesmanbacteria bacterium
ATTCAATTTAATATAACCTCTTACAAAAAATATGTACAAACTTATAATATTGACAAAGTTTACAAATTGTAGTAATGTAATAGTACTATGAATAATTTGCAGAGTTTTTCCATCAAAGAGACCAGAGAACAGCTTTCGCATCTTATCGATCAGGTAGCTATCGCTCATAGGCAGTTTCTGATCACCAAATTCGGTAAACCTAAAGCAATGCTTACCCCTATTGTTTCTTTGTCACAACAAAATAAAAAAAAGGAAGGACTTTTAGTCAGTTTTGGCGCCTGGAAGAATCGCATCGATATTAAAGATTCGGCAAAATGGGTTTCCGATCTTCGCCACCAGATGAGTAGCCGCGATGGAAAAATTCTTAGCTGATACCACTCTCTTAGTTGACCATTTCAGAGGCGATGTTTCTGCTTTCAATTTTCTGAAAAATAAATCTCCTTATATTTCCCACGTCACTTTAGCCGAGCTTATACAAGAGATAAAAACTAAAGAAATGCTGCAAGCTGTGTCGGATGCTACTTCCGATTTATTTATTCTTCCTATAAATGAGGCAATAAGCCAATTGGGAATAGACTTGATGAAAAAGTTTTTCCATTCCCATCATTTGGAATATCTTGACGCACTCATTGCCGCTACGGCGATTGAGGAAAATCTTATTTTGGTAACTGCCAATACCAAACATTTCTCCTTTATCAAAAGCCTATCACTTGTTGATTGGAAAAAAGAGAAAGCAAGATATTCTCCTAACGAATAAAAAATGAAAGCTTTGCTTCAACGCGTATTAACTGGAAAAGTTTCCATCTCTGGTAAAGTAATCGGTGAAATAGGCAAAGGCTATGTGATCCTTTTAGGAGTAAAGACCGGGGATAGCGAAAAAGAGGCAGATTTAATGGCTTCGAAAATTGTTAATCTGCGGATAATGAGTGATGAAAATGACAAGATGAATAAATCAATTCTTGATGTTGCCGGCGAGATTTTAGTAGTTTCCCAATTTACTCTTTATGCCGATACAACTGGAGGTCGCAGACCCTCATTTATCAAGGCTGCCAAACCGGATGTTGCCGACCATCTTTATCAATATTTTGTAGACAAACTGAAAAAGTTGGGTGTAAAAAATGTGCAGACAGGAGAGTTTGGCGCGTATATGAGTGTGGAAATAGTCAATGATGGGCCGGTAACGATAATGTTGGATAGTGAAGAATTGTGATATTATAAAAATAATGCCCAAGGAATATTTTGCCGATCTTTCAGATTAAATCGTCTTTATAGTTGACAGTTGACAGTAAACTGTCAACGAGATATAATCACCTCGATGAGAACGCTGACATCCCAAAATATTATTAAATACATCTCCTTGCAGAAACAGGCTTCGGCAAAAGAGCTGGCCGATTATATTGGAATCAGCCGGCAGGCACTCTATAAACATTTGCCAAAACTTCTTGAAGATAAAAAGATTGCCAAAAGAGGTAGACCGCCAATGGTTTTTTACTTTATTCCGCAAATAAAAACCTACACTCAAACAGTTTCCTTCAAAGGTGATATTGCTATTAACAGCTCTTCTTTGATTGAGAAAAATTATCTATTGATAACCCCTTCTGGTGAACGGCTGGAAGGAATAAAAGGGTTCAGTTACTGGTGTGATAAAAATAATCTGCCATTTGAAAAAACTGTTAAGGAATATGAGAAAACTTTTCAAAAATATTCCCTATACAAAAAGGGTAATTTCATTGATGGGGGATATAAATTAAGAAATACTTTTCCTCAAGTTTTTCTTGATAAGATTTATTATCTTGATTTTTATAGTATCGAACGTTTTGGTAAAACTAAACTTGGCTGGCTTCTTCTATATGCCAAGCAAAGTCAGAATAAAAAGCTAATAGCAGAATTAACTGCTGCCATTAAAGACAAAGTCCGGAAAATTATTGGAAAATATAGAATAAATGCAGTAGGTTTTATCCCGCCGACTGTAAAACGCCAGATACAACTGATGACCGAATTGGAAAGAAACCTTCGACTACCCCTGCCGATTATTAACCTGCGTAAAATAAAAACAGAAATAATTGTGCCGCAAAAGACATTAAGCAGGCTTGAGGAACGCATAGAAAATGCCAGAGAAACCATTTTTCTGGCTGACTCCCATATCTACGAGAACGTTTTGCTTATTGACGATGCGGTCGGCTCCGGAGCCACGCTTAATGAAACTGCCAGAAAACTTAAAGAAAGAAAAATCGCCGGAAAGGTTTTTGGTTTGGCCATTACCGGCAGTTTTAAGGGTTTTGAGATAATCAGTGAAGTTTAACATCGCTTTACAAAATAATTATTTTTGGTGGGTTAATCATCTTATTTATCGGATTAATCGGCGGGTATTACGGGTCTATGATAACGGCAGTGGGTAGAAAATCGATGTTTGGTTTATTGTTACAATGAAAACGGTAGAGTAAATTAGTATTGAAGTATTTTTACGATCAAATTGTCATCCCGACCAACCCTGAGCTTGTCGAAGGGGCGTGGAGGGATCTTCCAAGTA
>JACREK010000144.1 GCA_016218275.1 Candidatus Gottesmanbacteria bacterium
ATGCATTTATATTCTTTACCAACTTTACCTAATTTTTCCAGCATTTCTTTACTTGGTATTTGGCTTTTTGGAAGATAACCAATAGTGTATGAAGTGAATGGTATGGGATGTATAGTCAGTTGCGCAGTCTCAACTAATCGATTACCGGAAAATTTTCCTAGTCTTACTACTTCAATGCCAGTTTTTTTCCGAAATTCCCCCCATTCCCATGACTGGAGGGGATGAAGGGCTAGGCGGTTAAATAACTCTTTATCTTTAGGTTCGACAATTGTAATCTTCATTTTGAGGTAAGAACTCACGTTTACTGACACACAGCCTCGAAGTTCTTATGTCATCGCGAGCCGGCAGGCGTGGCGATCCCGTGGGAATATGGCTTATCCGGACGGGATTGCTTCGTCGCTGACACTCCTCGCAATGACATTGGTTATGTCCGTAAATCTGAGCTCTTACATTTTGAGATTTTATTCTTACATGTTATCATATTTGTAAGGGCTGTGAAAAACAAAAAAAATATTGCAGAGCCAAGTCTTCCTATAGATTCCAAATGGTTGGTTATAGGTTTGGTTTTGATTATTATCATCGCCATGAAATTTGCCCCTAACTTCTTTGGATTAAATATTAAACCTACTCCTACACCTACTCCTACGCCTTCGGTTAAAAAAATATTGCCGCCAGAAGCGTTACCCAAACAGGTATATTTGGATATGGCAGAAGCTGATTTGGCAAATAAATTACAGATTGATAAGCAAACAATTAAAACAGTTAAAGCAGAAGCACGTAGCTGGAATGATACCAGTCTGGGGTGTCCTGAGAAGGGTAAAATATACGCACAAGTAATTACTCCAGGTTTTGTAGTTGAGTTGTCGGCAAACGAAAAAGTTTATACTTACCATGCAGGATTAGATAGAGTGGTCAATTGCCGCGGCAATTAAATGTTTGGGAACGTCGTATATAAATCTGGAAACTTGATTAGCCGTCCTTTGGCCAAAATAAAGTCTTCTGGCGGCATAAGTAAAATAAAGTTTTTCCATGGCCCGAGTAATACCTACATAACATAATCTTCTTTCCTCTTCCAGTTCCAAAGGCTCCATCAACGATCTGGCATGCGGGAAGAGTCCTTCCTCCATACCTACCATAAAAACGGTTTTAAATTCTAAACCTTTGGCGGCATGCAGGGTCATCAGGATTACTGAATCTTTCCCCTTTTTATCTTTACTGTTAAAACTTGCCTGACCGATGGGCAGATATTCCTGCTCAACCAGGGCCACGTTTTCCAGAAATTGGGAAAGGTCCGGAAATTCCGATGCTACCGAGCGGAGCTCCTTAATATTTTCCAGACGGTAGAAATCCTCTTCATTGTCTGGGTCATATATTGAAAGATAGGAGGAAGCCTTAAGTGTCTGGTCAAGAATTTCCAAAGTCGTTGATTGTTTATCTTTAGTCTGAAGTCGGTATTTTTGGGCAAACTCAAGAAATCTCTCAAGTCTCTTTTTGCCTAATTTTTCTATCCTTTTGTACGAGACACTGTCTTTTGGATTATGTAAGAGTCGAAGATATGAGATGACATCTTTGATTTCTTTTCTTTCATAAAATCTGACGCCGCCTACCAAAATATACGGTATACCGGCATGGAGCAGTGCTTCTTCAAGATTTCTGCTTTGGGCATTGGTTCTGTAGAGGACGGCAAAATCAGACAGACGGATATTCAAAGACTTATATCTGGCATCGGTTATCTCTTTAATGATAAACATTGCTTCATCTTGCTCGTTCTGCGCTTGATATGCAGTAATAAGCGGGCCGCTTTGTTTTTCCGTCCAGAGCTTGAGAATTGGATGAGAATGATTTTTGGAGACAACAGCAAAAGCCGCATCAAGTATAATGGGAGTTGAACGGTAGTTTTGCTCCAAGTGAAAAATTTTACTTTCCAAAAAGTCGCGTCTGAAATTTAATATATTTCGAAAGTCTGCTCCCCGCCAGGCATAGATACTTTGTGAAGCGTCGCCCACTACACACAAGTTTTTCCATCTTCCAGACAAAAGTTTAGTCAATTCATATTGAGCATGATTGGTATCCTGGAATTCATCAACTAAGACGTAATGAAATTTATCCTGATAGAAGGAAACGGCATCTTTTGATTTTTGAAAAAGCTTAACTGTTGCGAAAATCAAATCATCAAAATCAAGAGCATTGCTTTCTGCAAGCTTTTTCTGATATTCAATATATATCCTGGCCACTTCTTCCTGAAAATATCCGCGTGCATATTGTGGATATTCCAGTGCTCCTATCAATTCATTTTTACTTCCAGAAATAGTTGCCAAAACCGCAGCGGGATTAAACCTCTTTTTGTCCAAATTAAGTTTTAACAGAATATCTTTAATCAGATCTTTACTGTCTTCTTCGTCATAAATAAGAAAGTCGGGAGAGATGCCTGCAGTTTTGCCGCTCCGCCGCAAAATTCTGGCACATAATGAATGGAAAGTACCGGCGAAAGGAAGAGTACTATTTTGATTCCTCCACCTCGGAGGAGTCGAGGTCGTTGCCTCGCCACCATCCGAGGTGTCTTTATCGCTTAACAGCTTAGTAATTCTTTCTTTCATTTCTCCGGCGGCCTTATTAGTGAAGGTAACCATGAGTATATTTTCCGGTTTGATATATTTTTCAAGAATCAAGTATGCGACTTTATACGTCAATACTCTGGTTTTACCGGATCCTGCTCCGGCCAAAATAAGGGTAGGACCGTCTGTTGCAGTTACGGCTTGTTGTTGCACAGGATTTAAATGTTTTAGAAGGTCGCTTTCCATGATACAATAGATAATCATAACATATGGGAAATGCAAAAAAATATGTAGTTGGCAACTGGAAATCGAATAAAAATAGCGGTGAAGTTGAAATATGGTTTAAGCAGTTTGCCAGTCTTTTTCAGGAAAGTAAGAATAAATTCAATAATCTGGAAATTGTGGTCTGCCCGCCATTTATTTATTTACCTCTTGCTAAAAAACTTCTAGAAAATTATCATCTGCCTATTAAAATCGGGGCACAGGATGTGTCGCCTTTCCCAAACGGTGCTTATACGGGAGCAGTTTCTGCCTCACAAATTTCCCAGTTTGCAAAGTATGTAATTATCGGTCATTCAGAAAGACGATCAAATTTTCACGAAGATGATAAACAACTTTCAGAGAAGGTAAAAAGAGCAAAGGAGCAAAATCTTGGAGTGATTTTCTGCATACAGGATGAAAATACTTCCGCTCCGCAGGATGTACAGATAATAGCTTATGAACCTGTATGGGCTATAGGCACGGGCAAAACGGATACGCCGGAAAATGCAGATAAGGTAGCGGCAATTGTGAAAGAAAAATATCCCGACACAGTACTTCTTTATGGTGGAAGCGTTAGTTCGGAAAATGTGCAAAGCTTTCTGAACACCTCTCATATAGATGGAGTGCTTCCGGGCGGAGCCAGTCTTGATCCGCAAAAATTTTGGGAGATAGTTGTAAATGCCTCAAAAATTTAAGCGAAAAATCTTAAAATATTTGCCTTACACAAAACCTGCAGTTCTAGCGGGAATTCTGCTGTTCCTTATTTTTCTGTCCTTCCGATTTTTGCTGCCATTCTATAAATTTGTCAAGCAAGAACAGATAACGCCGGCTTTTTTCAGGAGTTTTATTTTCAACAGTGAATCTCCGTTGAAAAAATATCAAAGCAGAACGAACGTCATTATTTTGGGAATTGCAGGAGGAGAGCATGACGGACCGGATTTGACCGATACAATGATTCTGATAAGCATTGACTTTAACCGGTATGACGGCGTAATGGTTTCCATTCCCCGAGATATTTGGATGCCTTCCTTAAGGGATAAGATAAACTCAGCTTACCATTACGGTGAGGAAAAGAAGAAAGGCGGTGGACTGTCTCTGGCAAAATCTGTCGTGGAAGAAGTAATCGGTCAACCGGTGCATTACGCCTGGGTAATAGATTTTTCCGGTTTCAAGAAACTGATTGATTTGATAGTGGGTGTAGATATTTTTGTCGAGAATGAATTTACGGATAAATTTTATCCGATTGCCGGCCGGGAGAACGATTTTTGCGGGGGCGATCCGCAGTTTCTCTGCCGTTATGAAACGCTTCGCTTTGAGAAAGGTTGGCAGCACATGGACGGAGAAACGGCACTAAAATATGTACGCAGCCGCCAGGCAACAGGCGAAGAAGGTACGGATTTTGCCAGAGGGAGACGTCAGCAACAGATTATTGCGGCAATGAAAAATAAACTGCTGAAATCATCATTTCTCTGGCAAGATCCAGTAAAACTGAAAGAAGTTTTTGGGGCATTTGATGACGCTACAGATACCGATATGAAATTATCGGAACAAGCTTTGTTTTTAAAATTCTTCTTAAAGATATCCGATGATAAAATTCGCAAAATAGTATTGGATAGTGGAGATGAGAAAAAGGGAATAAAAGGATTTCTAGTCAATCCGCCA
>JACREK010000142.1 GCA_016218275.1 Candidatus Gottesmanbacteria bacterium
AGCCTGAATAATTGGTTAAAAACTTTTGAACTAGATGTCATGCTGAACTTGTTTCGGCATCCCCATAAGACCCTGAAACAAGTTCAGGGTGACACAAACCGTCATGAAAAACTCTGTTTTATCGGGCATTCACTTTCCCCCATTTTTATCCTTCATGTTATAGATAAATATGATTTAAAACTAGATAGCGCTATTTTTGTCAGTCCCTTCATGAGAAAAGTTGGTATCTGGCAATTTGACCTGGTGAATGAAACTTTTTACAAAACGGATTTTGATTTTCGTAAATTAAAACAACTTATTCCAGTTTCATATGTTCTTTATTCAGATAATGACCCGTATGTAAAGAAGGAACAATCAATCGCTTTTGCCAAAAGGATTGGAAGTTCTCTTCTTTTTGTTAAAAGAGCAGGACATATGAACCTGGAGGTTAATCTTAATGAATTCCCTCTTATATTCGAACTCTGTAAAACCAGACTTGATCTTTCTCTATACCAACAATATCTGGCCCATAGAAAAGAACTTTATTCTGTAGAATATATAGATCCAAAAAGTGAAGAAGTGGTATACCTCGAACCTCATGAAGTCTTTGATGAAGGAGTTTTTAAATTCAGGAATTTAAAAAAGTCCGGATTCTGTACCTTTCTTACTTCAATCGGATTCTGGGATACACAGAGTGTTTACTATCAACAGGCAAGAATTGCCGCAAAAAGAGTAAAAGATTTCACCAGAGTGTTTGTAGTAGATAAAATATCCGATCTGTCAAGATCCAAACTACTTGAACACATCAAACTGGATATAGAATCGGGAATCAAAGTTCATCTGGTCATGGCAGATAATCTGAAAAATATCACTCCGGAATCTGATTTCGGCATTTGGGATAACGACTATCTATGTATCGTGCGGGTTAAGAAAGACAAGTATGTCGAAGTAAAACTCAGCAGCCGCAAAAAAGATATTGAAGAAGCTCTGCAGTGGAAAGAGAAAATACTCAAGATTGCCATCAGAATCTACGATACGGATAAAGATATAACCGACTTCCTCAAATCCCATTCTTAATTTTTATTGGATTATTGGTCCGCCAGCTGGCGGATTGGGTTATTGGGTTATTTCTTATTCCCTCTTGCATTCCCAGTAGTTTTTTGTTGTATACTGGAATCAGGAAATATATTTTATGTGGAATGCAATAGTGGCTATCATTACTACACTGCTTGGTTTTGGCGCAGGAAGCGCCGGTTTGATAAATAATCCGCTGGACCAGAAAGTCCCTATCACTCCCTACCTCGTCCAAGCCTGTTATGATCCCCAGCCAAATGTGAAGTTTACTCTCAAATGGCCGGATAATTTTGTCAACGTGCCGGACAGAAGACCGGAGCTTAATCCAAATGTCTGGGGCGATAAAAACCTGTCACCAAATTTTAATGCCAATGCCAGCTGCCAGACTATTGCCATGGGCGGAAAGGGAGAGAGAACTTATATATTGGTCAGAAAAGAAGTCCGGATACCTTCCTGTAAGACGGATGAACTGGCGGGTCCTTACGGAAATGGCGTCTGCCACGGTTGGAATGAAAATGCTCCGGAACTCACTCATCGGGGCGTGTGTACTTTGGACGGTTATACCGATCTTCGCAAGATCGCAGAAACCAAAGATGAAAACGGTCAGACGCTTGAAATTTTCTGGAATCCTTTCTCTTACAACGTAGGTTGCAATTATAAACAAGACGAGAACTGCGGACCGGGCGATAGACGCAACATCAACCTGAAAGACTTTATTTATGTTTTGAAAAAAAGAGATGCCTTTGACCCAGATAGAGAACGCGCCGGCTGTCCGGTGCGCTGGGATGCCGGAGCCACCAACGGAGAGGCCTGCTCCCATTTCTTTGACGTCTATATGGCTGAGGATTTTTACCAGGAGACAAAATCTGCCCCCGCCACCAATGATCCCGAAAGTCCATATTATTTTGTCAAACAGGTTTTGGAAAACTGCAAAGAAGAAACTACTTTTATACCGGTGCTGGAAGCCAATCTTACTATGCCGCCTATTTTTATAAAAACTCCGTTTATTCGGGAAAACCAACAGACATCTCCCTCTTTCGACAAAATTATTCCTTCTTTATCCTCTGAGAATGTCAACTATCTTACCTATATCTGGGGACGGCCGGACCTTATTGTTTCTGGAACCACCAATCTTTTGCAGACCAACGTTTCTGAAAACAAAACTTCATTGAACCTATGCAAAGGCGGGTCTTTTAAAACCACTATGAAAACCCTGGCGGTAACCTCTGCCCCTACACCTCTTCCTCTTACAATCGCACCGCTGGCTGATTGTTACGATCCAATCGGAAATATTTATTTCAAGGATGACAAAGGGGCAACTGTAGCCTTCAAAGTCTATTCCAAACCGGCTACTCCGGAAACTTTCTATCTTTTAAAAGTTGGGGCGGAAGGGAAAACCTACGTTTATACGGTGACAGATAAAGATTATCCGTCCAATACGCGCAACGACCCGTCACTGCAGCTTCGCGTCATGCAGATGATTATGAAAAATGTCTGGACATGGGCAACGCCTTGGTGCAAACCGGCAATATATCTTTATCCGGAAAAGCCGACGGATATAAACGTAAAACTGGCGCTTGATGGGCAGTTAACAGTAAGTAGTCCTACTTACGATGAAAAAATCGGGTGGCAGGTAAGAGCGTATCCTGACGGAACCATTCGACTTCGCTCAGGGCAAGCAGAAAGCGCCAAAGACACCTCGGATGGTGGCGAGGCAACGACCTCGACTCCTCCGAGGTGGAGTAATCAGAAAGTGGCTTATCCCTACCTATACTATGAGGCTGACCTCAAAGGTATGGATCTGCCAAAAGAAGGCTTTGTTTACTCCCGTGAAGATCTACCTGAGTCACTTAAGTCACTTATGGAAAAAATCGGTTTTAACGATAAAGAAATCTCTGACTTTATGGAGTATTGGCTGCCGAGACTTTCTGAAAAACCGTATTATTTTGTCACCCTAATGCCTGAAAATGTGATAAATGATAAAGAAAAATTGACGTTCTGTCATCCTGAGCAAGCGAAGCGCGTCGAAGGATCCCCTACGGACTGCAAGAAGTCTATTACTCCAGATACTCTTATCCGATCACGTTTTGTGTTCGAAGGATTGGATGCGCCTATTAGGGTCAGACCTTTAACGAATTTAAGGTCTGACCCTGTGACTCGCCTCGGTTTCACCGTCACCGACTGGGGAGGAACAATAGTCGGCAAATCCTGCACGGAAGTGAGTGTAAAGTAAACCAAATTAGTCCAATAAGACCAATTAGACTAATTTGAAC
>JACREK010000146.1 GCA_016218275.1 Candidatus Gottesmanbacteria bacterium
ACTATCGTCTTTGCCTGCCTGAAGGCCGGCACAATCACTGAAAGCTTATGGTTTGGAGTTTTATTCAGCATATATTTACGATTACAGCCCTTTGTGCCGCACCGAAATATTCAAGTTATTATCGGATGCGGCCTAAGAATAGACTTAAGTATTATTCCTCCTTCTTTCTTCCACACAAAAAAAGAAATGACCAGAAGATAAAAAATACTGACAGCGATATTCACCCAAATCACCTGCCAAATAGTATCATGAAAAAGGAAAATAAAGAAGCCTTGCAGAAGTGAGATGAGGAAAAGCGGATATATAGGCCGGTAATAAGAAATAGAAAGCAAAAAGTGGGTCAATATAGAATTGAGACTATAGACAGTTATAAAAAATGAAAAAAGACCCAAATATGGAACGATGTCAAAATATTTGCTCCCAAAAAGAATAATAATAATAAGCTTTGGGAAGAGAAAAAAGGCAAAAATTACCAGTGCAGAAAGAGTCAAAGACATCACCAGTGTTCCCAAAAGCGGTATAAGATAAGGCAGACCATTGCTTACTCGGGTTGAAATCAGCGGAAACATCACCGATACAACCGGTCCAATCCCATAAAAAATAATTTTACTGATTGTTGAAAGCGCCACATATTCACCGGCGATACTACCGGAAAAGAAATGCCGCACTAGGATAATATCTATGTTTAAAAATACCGTCAAAGCTAAACTGGCTAGTATAACTGGAATAAATGTTTTTACCAGGTCCCAGGATAAAAGGCTATTCTTTTCTTGTGACACGCCTTTAAAGATAATCTTCAGTTCTACCACAGTTAAAAGATAACCTACTATTCCGCTTAGTAGAAATCCCAATAATGCCCCAACCAAGCCAAAATTCAGAATCACTAATATAACAGATATTATTAGTTTCAGTGTTACTTCAACCACTCCGTTTATGGAAGTATATGAAAAAGCCAGCACTCCTTGAAGTACACTTCTGTTTAGAGTGGCAGGTCCGCTTAAAACAAAAGACAATGCTATCAATATAAAAGGAATAAAACTATCGAGATTCAGGAACTGACCCACTGTTGGAGTAATAATCAACAATACTACACTCACAGCAACACTTATGAAAAATAATTTGGGAGTTAGATAACTTTGCAAGGCAAGAATTTTACCCTTATCCCTTTTCCCCCAATAGGAGGAAACTACTTTTATGATAAAGAGACTAAGGATCCCCAGTGGTACTCCAAAAAGAACAGAGGAAGAAACCAGTGCCCCTAAGTCTCCGTATTTCGCTGGACCCAGTAGTCTTCCCATCGCAAGATTGAAAAGGAAATTAATGAAGTTGCCAATATTCGTACCGATAAAAATAAGAAGACTACCGCGAACCAATGGGCTTCCTGTAATACGTCTTAAAATTGACATAACAATCCCTATATTATATACAACTTAGGAAAATTTAGAAAAGAGGAACTCTAAATGTAACATCTCACGTTTACAGACAAAGTCGTTATTGTTCGAGCGTAAGCGAGAACTTCTCACTTCGGCATTAAGCCTCGTTCGAAGAATATCGTGTCCGGAAGTCTGAGATCTTACCTCTAAATAGATTACTTTCCGAATAAGATAGACAGCAGTGTTTCCCAGAATCCTTTAGGCTTTGGCGTCACCGGTACTGCTGCAGGTGGAGCAACAGGTGGATTGTATTGTGGCGCTTGATATGTTGTCGGTTGAACATTCTGTGTCTGAACGCCCTTTACTGAAGGTGTTTGAGTCGGCTGGAGTACTGTAGGTTGAGTAACTTTTGCAGGTGCAGTTGTCTTTTTAACAGGCTTAAAACCGGCAGCAGCAAGTACTACACCTCCCGCACCTGGTCTTCCTGCCCACTCATTAGAGTGCTTACTTCCGGCACAACCTGCTTTTGCCGTAACTGCAAAGTAATAGACTTTATTGGCAAGATAACCAACCGTAAAATTATCAGTGTTTCCTACATCAGGTGAAGAGTAAATATAATTCTTAGGAGTCAGACCATAAAAGACTGAATAATTCGAAGCTCCAGGAACTCTAACCCATTGCAGTCTGATTTGTCCTTTTCCTTTGGCTTTCTGAAGTAGCGGATGATTTGGCTGATAAAGAATTGGGGCTTTTGGCTTTGCATCAGTACAAGTTGGTGGACCTTGATTGGAGAAATCTACCTGCGGACTCCAACCGTAAGGCTCTGCTTGGACTTTACCTACAACACCTGTTAGCAAAAATAAGAAAGGGGAAACTGCTATCCCGATTTTGAGAAGTGTGTTTTTCATTATTCTTAATAATATTGCTTCTGCCTAAGCAAAATTAAGCATAAAGGATGCTAAAAAGTTTGTCAAGCCCCTATTTCTCTGACCCACCTGCAGTTTGTATATAGATTACTACTGTCATCCCGAGCGTAGTCGAGGGATCTTCCACGATGAAGATCTAGATTAACTAATCAGTACAGTTTTTATCAGTTGGAAGATCTCTCCACTCATCCACTAACGTG
>JACREK010000143.1 GCA_016218275.1 Candidatus Gottesmanbacteria bacterium
GGCAAACTGACTAAATCATCAACTTCCAAAAGAGTTGTCAATTCTTGCAGATTTTCTTTATATTCCTTATCTTTTAATTCATAAATTTCTTTATTTAATCGGAATGTTTCGCTTGACGGCAAATCCCACCATAATTGATTTTTCTGTCCCATCACCAAGCTTATTTTTTTCAGAAAGTCATATTTGCGTTGAAAAGGAGTGTACCCCAATACTGAAATCTGGCCTTGTGTAGGATATAGAAGACCGGATAAACATTTGAGAGTGGTCGTTTTCCCTGCACCATTCGGCCCGATGAATCCGACTAATTCTCCTTGATTAATTTCAAATGAGATATCATCTACGGCTCTGACTATTTCGTTTGGCCGTATAAAAAAAGACCGTATTGTGGAGACAAAACCAGGCGATCTTTTATAAACTTTAAAATACTTTTTCAGATGAGAAACAGAAATTATAGACATGTGGGATATAGTATAACAGAAGAACTCTCTATATAAGAGAGTTCTTCTACCAATATTTTAATGTCATTCTGAGACCGTCAGGCCGAAGAATCTCGTAGGGGATCCTTCGTCTCCGCCAATTGGCGGATCCTCAGGATGACCCCGATTAAATCGAGGTCATCTGACTACTTTCTTCAGAGCTTTCCCAGCAGTAAACCCTGGTGTTTTTCTGGCTGGAATATTAATTGGAGCTCCGGTTTGAGGATTTCTCCCTTTTCTGGCAGCCCGGTTTCTTACCATAAATGTACCAAAACCGGTAACTACCACTTTATCACCTTTCTTAAGGGTATCTGAAATTGCACCAAAAACACTATTAACTGCATCTTTGGCGGCTTTGGCGGTAAGACTTGCTTTTTTTGCAACATATGCAACTAAATCGGCTTTTGTCATAAAGTTTTAATTCACCTCCTTTCTTTACCCTAAAAAATTGCGCACAATTTTTCAGGAGGGCAGAAGTTTTTGCAGGTTGATATAACAATCCGAGGAACAATGTAGTAAATTTTTTTCCTGTTGTCAAGACCCAAAACGAAAATCCCAAATCCAAAATCACAAGTTCCAAACAAATCCAAATGACCAAAATTCAAAATACTAAACAGTTTTGACCAAGTCAGACTTGGTTTTGATATTTAAACATTTGAATTTTGATATTATTTGGGATTTGGTGCTTGGAATTTAGAATTTATTTTTAGTGTACTGTTTCCGTCACTCTTAATTCTCTAATTACCGTAATTTTGATTTGCCCGGGATATGTGGGGAATTTTTTCTCTATTTCCTCAGCAATCTTTTTTGACGTAACAGTGACTTCCGCATCATCAAGCTTACCTGGATCTACAATAACGCGCAACTCTCTCCCTGCTTGTAGCGCATAAACTTTTTCGATGCCGGGGAAAGATTTTGCCGTCTCTTCCAAAGTTTTAAGTCTTTTAACATATTCTTCAATATCTTCATATCTTGCTCCAGGCCTTGATCCTGAAACAGCGTCAGCTATATAAACTAACACAGCCTCAATAGATGGAAACGGAATATCCTCATGATGGGAAGCGACACAGTCTATGACTGCCTGGGGCATACCGTTTTTGCGAAGAAGCTCAACGGCTAACTGTACATGAGATCCTTCTTTATCTGTGATAACTTTGCCTATATCATGAAGCAAACAACCCAGTCGGACAACATTTACATCCGCTCCTAATTCATGAGCAAGAGCAATTCCCAGCTTTGTTTCCTCAAGTGTATGAGCAATCATATTCTGCCCATAAGAAAATCGATATTTAAACCTTCCCAAAAGTGCTATTTTATCTGCCGGCATATTATATACACCGACTTGATGGCATAATTTTTCCCCTTCAACAAACATTATTTTCTCAATCTCTTTTTCTGTTTGTTTCACTAATTCTTCTATACGAACCGGTTGTATTCTGCCGTCTTTGATAAGCTTTTCCAAAGTGACTCTGGCAACTTCTCGTCTGACCGGATCAAAAGAAGAAAGTCTTATTACTCCTTCTTCATCCAAATCCACGTCTACTCCCGTAGCCATTTCAAAAGCGCGGACATTTCTGCCTTCTTTACCAATAATTCTTCCTTTGAAATCTTCATCAGGGATTTTGATAGTTGAAACAGTGTATTCAGCTACATAGTCGGTCGCCGCATGCCGCATGGCATCAACTAAGATTTCGCGGGCTTTATTCTCAGATTCCAATTTTGCTTGAGATTCCGCCTCACGGATGCGTCTGGCAATATCTTCTTTGAGTCTGTCTTCAACTGCAGCAAGTATAAGATTTTTCGCGTCATCCCGGGTAAGATTGGCAGCTTTTTCCAATTTAGCGATTAAGTCTGCCCGCAGTTTGTCGATGTCAGCCATCCGTTTGGTAATCTCTCCTTCCTGCAGCAGCAGTAATTTTTCCTTTTTGGCAAACTCCCCAACTTTTTGATCGATACTTTCTTCTTTTGCTACAAGTCTTTGTTCAACAACAATAACTTCTTGCCGGATGCGGCTTGCCTCTTCTTCTGCGTTTTTTTTGAGCTTAAATGCTTCATCTCTTGCCTCCAAAATAATCGCTTTTGCTTCCTGTTGAGCCTGTGACAAAACCCCTCTTTCATCAACAGTTACCTTCTCTTTCACCTCTTGCGGAGATGATTTGACATTCACTCCTTCCTTATCTTGAAGTTGTTTCTCAATCTCCTCAAGTCTGGTCAATATGGTTTTAAGTAGTGACATATAAACCTCCTCAGACAGGGTAAAAACTTATTTTAATAAGAAAAAGGAACAGGAAGGAAAGCAAATATTATGTTTGCTTTTTGAAAGATTTTGGTAGGACTAATAGGTGGTATAATGTCATCGAAAATCTTCTTCCTTAATTCCTAAATTCTTTTATTATTAATTTATTCTTTATTTTATGCTTTTTCAAAAGTAGAGTCAATGACTTTGTAAATAACATCCCAGTCAAAGCCTCTTCTAAGTAAAAGATCACGGATTTTTATTTTCTTCTTTTCAGTGGACAGGTGTGACAGGTGAATGAGTTTTTTATTTATTACTTTCAGAGCCAAATCGTATTCATTCATTTTTCCTTTATCAGCGGCAAAAACTACATCGATAATTTCTTTATCAATTCCTTTATTTAAAAGCTCTGTTTTTATCGCACGCAATCCTTTTGGTCTGAAAGATTGCCTTTGCTCTATCCACCAACGGACAAATTCTTTATCATCAAGAAATTTCTGCTCTCTCAATTCTTCTATAATCTGCTCAACTAGTTTATCGGAGAAATTTCTTTTGGCAGAAAATTGTCTAAGTTTGGTGGAAATTTCTCTGCTGCTTCGGGGACGGAAAGAAAGAAGCTTTAGAGCATAATCGCGAAGTTTCTGATAATTTTCATCTTCCATCTTACTCTTCTTCTTTTCCAACTATTTTTTCCTTCAGTTGCCCGGATTTATAGACTTTCCAGATTGCCTCCAAAATTTCTTTTGCTGCTTTGTGATTTTCCGATAAATATATTTTTACCGCTTCCCGTCCCTGTCCAAGCATCTTTTCTCCCCATTTGATAAATGCTCCGCTTTTTGTCAAAACTCCAAATTCCAAACCTACATCAATAATACCGCTTTCCTTCGATATGCCAGTTTCCAATACTTCAAGCTCCGCAATCCTAAACGGCGGAGCGACTTTGTTTTTGACAATCCTGACACGGTGACGACTGCCGATTACTTTATCTCCATCTTTTAAAGTCTCTATCTTCCTGGTATCCATCCTTATGGAAGAGTAAAATTTTAGCGCAAGTCCTCCCGGTGTCGTCTCCGGATTGCCGAACATCACGCCTATTTTTTGACGGAGCTGGTTGGTAAAGATAGCAGTAGTTTTTGATTTGGAAATAGCACCTGTTAATTTACGGAGTGCTTGAGACATAAGTCTTGCTTGTACTCCCAGCATTGAGTCTCCCATTTCGCCTTCAATCTCAGCCCTCGGTACAAGCGCTGCTACCGAATCAATCACCACCACATCAACCCCGCCGCTTCTTATCAGCGTCTCTGCAATTTCCAGTGCCTGTTCACCGGTATCGGGCTGAGATATCAAAAGATCATCAAGTTTTACTCCAATTTTTTCAGCCCAAATAGGATCAAGCGCATGTTCTGCATCTATGAAAGCAGCTGCCCCTCCAGCTTTTTGTGCTTCGGCAATGATAGAAAGCGCTACGGTAGTTTTTCCTGATGCTTCCGGCCCAAATATCTCTATAATTCTTCCCCTGGGAACGCCACCGACACCCAACGCTATATCAAGGGCTAGAGAGCCTGTAGGTATAACTTCAAAGCTTAGTTTGTTGGCAGATTGATCTCCCAGTCTCATAATAGATCCGCGTCCATACTGTTTTTCTATTTGTTCCATCGCCAAACGGATGGCTTGCAATTTGGGATTGGTATTTGCCATAATCAATACTCCTCTCTAGCAGGAAAAACATTATCATTCTGTCACAACCTATGATAAAATACAAGAGCAATTTACGGGGCGTAGTTCAGTTGGCTAGAACGCCAGGCTGGGGGTCTGGAAGTCTGCAGTTCAAGTCTGCACGCCCCGACCAAAAGAGAAGAAGAGTCTTAAATGGGCTCTTTTTTATTGTATCCGA
>JACREK010000145.1 GCA_016218275.1 Candidatus Gottesmanbacteria bacterium
AGACTTAAATGACTTATATGACTTATCTGGAATAATCTTCGAAGCCTCAGGCGGAATAGACAAGAATAATATACTGGAATGGTCTAAAACAGGAGTTGATATCCTTTCTCTGGGTTCCCTCACCCATTCTCCTCAGGCAGTCAATCTCTCCTTAGAATTTTCCTAAACCAATTTCATAAAGGTGAGAGAATATTCGTTAATCAGTCGGTTGCAGGATTTTCACAAAGGTTAATTCACGCTTTCTGAAAGAAAACATTTCTGCAGGCCTGGCGCGGCCTATCATCTTTTTATGTCTGGTAGACTTAAGAAGCTTTAAGGAAAGTATCTTTTTGCGGAAATTTCTTTTATCCAAAGATTCCCCTAAAATAGCTTCATAAGTCTTTTGCAACTGACTTAGGGTAAATTCTTGCGGCAGAAGACTATAGACTACATTGGTATATTCTATCTTCCAGCGAAGCCTCTGCACCGCATATCTGACTATTTCTGCATCTTTTATATTCTTGGCTATTTTTTCCCAGCTAAAAAAGCTTTTAAGTTTTTCTTTAGGGATACTATCACTATGTTTCAAAATATAATAAACTATATCAATTTCATCCGGATAGGAAACGGTATAAAGCTGTTCCAGGAAACTGTCTCCAAGTCTGATATCTATCTTTTTTTCCAGAATTCTTTTTGCAGCTTTATCAAGAGATGGACTTTCCTCCAATTCTCCGAGAGGCAGTCGATTATCTTTCAATAAGACTTTCAGCTTATTATCTGTGATGCTGAAAATTACCAATTTGATAAACAATTCTGCTTTCCACATACTTTTTGCCTAGTATACCACATGAAATCTTCCCATCGCTAAGTAAATCTGATAGAATTCAAGCAACTAGGGGCCTGTAGCTTAATTGGCTAGAGCACCGCATTCGCATTGCGGAGGTTATGGGTTCAACTCCCATCAGGTCCACAAATTTTACTCCTTGCACATTACATACCACTGGAGTACGATTAGGTAGTGAGAAAATATTCCGTAGAAATAGTTACCGAAATTCGCAGATTAAGATCCCTAGGCAAAACTTACAGCGAAATAATAAACCAGGTAAGATTGAAAATACCAAAGAGCACTCTATCTGATCTAGTTCAAGGTGTCATCCTTCCCCCAAAGTACGTAGAGAAGATTTCCAAATTAAACGCAACAAATCTAGACCGCGGACGTAAAACTGCGTGGATAATCAATAGTATCAAGCGAAAAGAATTCTTAGAGGGGCTTTCAAAAATCAACCATCCTATTGCAGAAAAAATTAAAGACAAAGAGATAGCTAAAATAGCATTAGCTATGCTTTGTCTTGGAGAAGCATCAAAATATGCAACTGGCGGAGGAAGATTCTCTCTTGGGAGTTCAGATCATAAAATTATTGTCATATTATTGGAATTATTGAAAATTTGTTTTGATGTAGATATGAAAAAGATTAGAGCAACAGTTCAATGTCGTGCTGATCAAAATACAGCAAATCTCGAAAGATACTGGAGAAAAATAACTGGAATTCCAAAAGGTCTCTTTTACAAACCACTTATCGATCCGCGAACTAAAGGAAAACCAACGAAGAGAAAAAATTACATGGGGGTATTGAGGATTGATTATTTTGACACTAAATTACAATTAGAACTAGAATCGTTGGCTGAGTTAGTCTATAATAATCTTCTAAGTTACAGGGCCCGAAGTTTAGCTGGTTGAACATCTGGCTGGCAGTCAGAAGGTAAGGGGTTCGAGTCCCCTCGGGTCCACTTAAAATTTTGGTAACATCTCAGACTTACGGACACGTTATTCTTCGAGTGATCCCGATTAAATCGGGAGAATCGAGAAGCCTGCCCCGAGTCTTCCCGAGGGGTTCTCGACGGAGTTTATACTGAAAAACTGCCGCAACAGTTTTTTAGTATTTATACTGAAACAAACCGCAGTTTTTTTAGTATATTATTTCTTATGCGGCCGCATGGGTGAAAATTGATATTCGGAATAAATACACGAGTTTCGCACTTTCCTGATAACCACCTCGGATGGTGTGCCGAAAGCACTCCTCCGAGGTGAAAGTCAGCGGTAATTCCTTCACCGTCCGAGGAGTTCCTTACAGGATAAACCCTTCGGACACCTCGGAGGTGTTTTTACCGAAGCGCGAAACTTGTATAAATATTTCAATTACAGGTTGTGCTTTTTGTAAATCCGGCTGTCACAGCTTCATTTTCACTACAGAACCACTGGTCAGCGGTAGATAAATCGATTGTCACTTGTGAATAATTTCTGCAGCCGGGAAGAAAATATATTTTCTTTTGAGTATTGTCGTCTATATTACCTTTAATAGCACATGGTATACCCTTATTTGAAACAGGAGGTGTTTTGGAAATACAAATGCCGCTGAAAATGCCCAGTTTTTTAAACTTGGCATCTGCATAAGCGGCTTTTAGCTCCTCCTTATGAGGATTTTCATAGTAATCCATCCTGCCGAGTCCCGATGAAAGCATTTCTTTATTAACAAAAATATTTCCTGCGTAGACATTGGCCATAATCCGTCCATAAGGATCCGAAAACTGATCTTCTAAAACCACATCTTTCCCCAAAACTAATTGAGTAAGTTTGTCTTTGGCCTCGCTACTTAAACACTTCCCTGTTTCCGGAATATCAACTCCCATGAGTCTCACCCTTCTTTCTTCATTATTGCTCATAATCTTAAAAGTATCACCATCAATCACCTCCGAAACCTGAAAAACCGCACGTTTAGAAGTTATCCGGTCACTAATAAGTTTGGCGTTTAACAAAAGCGAGGTAACGGCAATAAGTAAGATAAAGAGGAATAATAGTCTCACGAATATAAGAGTAAGATAACGAGAGTAATTTGTCCAACCTGATTAATCGGATAAATTGAAATATTAGGTGGACCTACCGAGAATCGGACTCGGATCTGGGCAATGCGAATGCCCCGTTCTACCGTTGAACCATAGGCCCTACTGCTTTTACATTGTACCAAATTAGTCTAATTAGTCTAAGAGCCTGTTTGAAAACTGTCATTCCGAGCCCGCCCAGCTGGCGGGTCGAGGAATCTCTCAGCTCGTCTGAGAAAATCTCGCATTTGCGAGAGATCCCTCCACGCTCCGCCAGCTGGCGGATTGGTCGGGATGACAATGATGAGTATTCAAACAGGCTCTAAGTAGTCAAATTGAGAATCACTTCAGAAACGACAGAGGATTCAGAAGCACTCCGTTTTTGCGCACCTCAAAATGGACATGGATACCGGTTGATCTTCCAGTAGAACCCATTTTTCCAATCACTTGTCCCCGCCCAACATTGTCACCTACTTCCACATTATAAGATGAAAGATGTGCATAAAGAGTTTGGTAGCCATCTGCGTGATTGATGATCACATAACACCCGTAACCATAACGGACGCATCCGGCAAAAGAAACAGTTCCAGCATCTCCTGCGGCAATTGGCGGAGCGGAATTGTTGGCAATGTCAACTGCCATATGATATGACACCGGATACTGGGTAATAATTCCAGTGGCGGGCCACATGTATTTACCACCGGCGCCTGCTATAAACTGAGGTACTGGAGCCGGCTGGTATATAGGTGCAGCTTCCGGCATGACACCGTCTGGAATAAATAATATTTGTCCGACATTCAATGCAAAGGTGTCAAGATCGGAAAAATCATTTGCCGGAAAGTTAACAATCTTTTGCGCATCAGACTTATATTTTTTCGCCAGCGAATAAATAGTGTCACCCGGGGCAACTTTCTGAACAATTCCCGTAACAGGCGGAATGCGAAGCTGTTGTCCGGGGAGAAGTTTTTCTGTTTTTAAACTATTGGCCCACTTTATCGTATCTACAGATATCCCGAATTTATCGGCAATGGAGGCAAGTGTATCACCTTTTAAAACCTCGTAATCAAAAATTTCAAACCGAGGTTTTTTGGATTCATCCGTGATGGTAGTGAGATCTTCCTGTGAAATTGTTGATTCCGCAGAATAAGGAATATCTGCAGAAGAAATATTTCTTCCTACCGTTGGATAATATTGGGCAATAGCCGGACCTCCAACAACTGCTCCTGCTATCAAAAAAAGGAAAGAAATATTCAAAAAATGCTTGCTGTAGCGACCGCGTTTGACTAGGAGCAAATCCACCAGTACATCTTTTCCTTTTTCAAAATGTACGGCTGCAACAATTAATCTCTTACGGGTATAGTAGTATAGAAAGATTAACCAATCCTGTACTTCACTAAAGAAGTCTTTACTGCTCTCAATAATTGGTTCTAATTTAGAAGAAAGACTCATTAAAATTCGAAATCCATATCTAAATTCTAAACAATATCAAAATTGACAAAGAATTTGTCATCTCGACCGAGCGAAGCGAGTGGAGAGATCCCTCGACTACGCTCGGGATGACACTTGGTGTCAATTTATTTAGGATTTCGGATTTCGTGCTTAGAATTTCCATCTATCCTTTGCCTAAATTTTCCAGAAATTCTTTGTTACTGCGGGTTTTGAAAAGCCTATCAATAAGTGTAGCTGTCCGCTCTTGCCCTTCTCCTAAAAGTGAGTACATATGCCGGAGTGTCACCACTTTTTTCAATGTATCTGCCGAAAGTAGCAATTCTTCGTGCCGGGTACCTGATTTATCTACATCAATTGCCGGAAATACTCTTTGTTCTTGAAGGAATCTGGAAAGATGCAGCTCCATATTGCCGGTTCCTTTAAATTCTTCATAAATAAGATCATCCATCCTGCTTCCGGTCTCAATCAATGCGGTACCTAAAATGGTAAGTGAGCCACCTTCTTCACAACTTCTGGCTGCTCCCAAAAATCTTTTTGCCGGATAAAGTGCTGCCGGATCAAAACCCCCCGACAGGGTCCTCCCTGAGGGATTCACACAAAGATTATAAGCCCGGGCAAGTCTAGTTATTGAATCAAGAAGAATCACTACCTCAACCCCTAACTCTACCAATCTTTTTGCTCGCGCAAGAGCTACTTCCGCTACTTTTGTCTGAGCTTCAGGGGCCTCATCAAAATTACTGGCAATCACCTCTCCTTTGACACTTCTTTCTATATCTGTTACTTCTTCCGGCCGTTCACCTATAAGTACAGCCATCAAATGCGCTTTGGGGTAATTTGCTGAAATTCCGTGAGCTAAATCCTTCAGTATGGTCGTTTTCCCGGCTTTTGGCGGAGAAACAATCAGTCCTCGCTGTCCAAAACCTATGGGAGATAAAAGATCTATTATTCTGGTAGACAAAGGAGTTTTTCCCGTTTCCAAAACTACTTGTTTTTTGGGATAAATTGGAGTGAGGTCTTCGAAATGTTTTCTTTTTAAAGAATCCTCTGCCTGTTTATCATTGACTTTTTCCACTTTCAGAAGACCCAAATATCTCTCATTTTCCTTCGGCATCCTGGCTTGTCCGCCAACTTCATCTCCTTCACGAAGTTGGAATTTACGTATCTGGGATTGAGAAATATAGATATCACCATCCCCGGGGACAAATTTTGGCCGCAAAAATCCATGCCCCTCAGGCATAATATCCAAGAACCCCGAGACTGTTTTTGTCGGAGTATTGGAAAGTCTATCATAATTATTTACCGGAAGACCGTTTGGTAATGGGTTTGGTAATGGAGGTACAGACGAAACCACAGGTACAACAGGAGATATCACCGGTGCCGGTGAAATCATAGATGGAATAAATCCGGGTGTGACTGCCGGTTTGACTGTCGGAGATTCCTGAAGTTTTGGCGGTGAGACTACCCCATTTTGATTCGAAGCCTTTGGCTCTCCGATAACATCTTCTACACTAATTGCTTCTTCTTTAACTGATTTGATTTTTACTGGCATGAAAGCTTAATTGGGAAATAATTTTCAGAAACTTAATGTTGGGGATATCCTAAGGGCTCGTCCATCAATAACCTGATAGGTATTGAGGTTACGGCCCTTTGTGCCGCATCTTCATTTGAAATAAAAAATCATGTTATTAACGTATTAACGGATGCGGCCTAAATAAGTCCCTCTTATTAAAACAGATATTTTCGTTTTTGTCAACTTGAACTAATTTGCCCTTCAGATAGGATAAATTTTAAGGTTTTTCCCCGAAACTCTAATGGGAGGGTAGATTCCGATCCCACGGGATCGCGAATACTTTAAACCCCATCTCTCCCCGATTAAATCAGGAAGGTTACCCGCTTCGGAGGTTGTAGAGGAAAAATACCTTAAAATTCTCTCCTTATCCGAAGGGCATTTAAAGTATGGCAGAGGAAAAATATCTTGTCAAGTTATCTGAAGAAATTTGACAAGTAAATCTGTAAATGGCACAATAAAGCTAACTATGTTTACACTGAGCGACCGAAGGGTTTATCCTGAGGAGCATCAGCGACGAAGGGAGCGAATGTGAAAGACAAGAAATTTCTCGCCCTTTCCTCATTTTTCTTTCTTCTGTTTTTTGCGGCTATTTCAACAGTCATACTGAATAAACCCATGACACAAATCTTAAGGGCAAAAAATGCCTCCCCTTCACCCTTGAAATCATTTGTCATAGCTTTTCCTCAAGTAGGAGTAGCAGGTGCCGAGAATGGACTGACTCCTCCTACGAAAATAAAAGTCTCGGTATTTGTAAGAGACGTCAGTGGCAGCGTCCTTCCCGGCAGAAGCATAAAATTGTCTGCTGGAGCTTCAAACCTCAATATTTCCCCATCAGATACCCAACTTACCGACAATATCGGCCAAGCTCAATTTTTTCTTACCTCTAGCGTTGCCGGAAAAGTACAATTGACTGTTACAGATGTTGGAAGCAATACAAATATTGTTAATGTCCCCACTGTTGAATTTACAGAATAAAATGAATGAAAATAGCAATTGTTGGAGGCGGATTTACAGGTCTTTCGGCAGCCCTGAGATTGAGTGAGTCTCATCAAATTACCCTTTTTGAAAAAGAAAAAACACTTGGCGGACTAGCTACCACTTTTAAACTCCCCGGTTGGCAATGGTCGGTTGAGAAGCATTATCATCACTGGTTCACCAATGACTCTTCCGCCATTGGACTTATAGAAAAATTGGGTCTTTCCGACAAACTGATTTTCCCCAACTCTCTTACTTCTGTTTATTATCAAGGCAAAATTTATCCATTTAATACTCCGTATCAGGTGCTTGCCTTTACTCCGCTGTCGCTTCCTCAGAGACTGCGCACTGGATTTATTTCACTCTTTTTAAAACTTCTTCCGAAATCTTTAGCAATAAATTTGGAAAGATATACGGCTTTTGCCTGGTTGGAAAAGTATTTCGGTTCAAAAACATTCAGGATACTTTGGGAACCACTTCTCTCGGGCAAATTTGGTCCGCCAGCCGGCGGATTTGCAAAAACCGTAAATATGGCCTGGTTCTGGGCTAGGATTAAGAAACGGACATTGCGCTTGGGTTATATTGAAGGAGGATATAAAACACTGATTGATGCTACTTCTTTTGCAATCAAAAAAAACGGCGGCAAGATTCAAATGGATGAATCTTTTAATCCCGAGACAACCTCCGGATATGATAAAGTGATTATCACCACTCCTTCATCTGTCTTTACCAAGATGTATCCACAACTGCCAGAGGATTACAAAAAACGGCTAAATACTATCCCTCATCTGCATGCCCTAAATCTGCTTTTGGTTACCCGGGAAAAATTTCTTCGTGATACTTATTGGTTGAATGTCAACGACCGTCAATTTCCCTTTATAGCCGTCATTCAACAAACTAATTTAGCAGATGCCAAATATTACGCAGGAAACCACTTGACTTGGATTGGCAACTATCTTCCCGAAGACCACCCGTATCTAAAGATGTCAAAGGAAGAATTATTCAACCTCTATCTCCCTTATTTAAAAAAAATTAATCCAGATTTCAATTATCAATTTTCAATTATCAATTATCAATTATTTTTCGGTCCTTTCGCCCAACCGGTATTCCCAGTAAATTATTCCAAGATTAAACCAGACTTTGAAACACCTATCCCCGATGTATATCTTGCCAATATGGATATGGTCTATCCTTGGGACAGGGGCACCAACTATGCGATAGAATTGGGAGAAAAAGTAGCAGAGATTGTTAATTGTCAATAGTTAATTGCTAATAGAAAAATAACTTAAGTTTTAATCAATTAACAATTAACAATCAGCAATTAGCTATTGAGTTCTTATAATTGCTATTCTTCCAAAACTTCCCTAAAATACAAGTATGCGAAAAGAGACTCTGAAAGCTATTTTTCTTGCCATGCGTCCCAATCAATGGGTAAAAAATTTTATTCTTTTTGCCGCAATCATCTTCAACGGTAAACTTTTTGACGGAAAATATTTCTTCCTCACTCTTTCCGGCTTTTTAGTATTTTGCGCTATTTCCTCTGCTTCATACTTATTCAACGATATAGTTGATCTTCAGCATGATAAACTACACGCTGAGAAAAAGAAGCGTCCGCTGGCTTCCGGATTAATAAACCTTAATACCGCCACAGAAGCGGCTTTTCTTTTGGCTTTTTTTGGACTGATAGGCTCAATACTGCTTTCCAATGCATTTTTTATCGTTTCGGCAGCCTTTACTCTTTTACATTTGCTCTACTCAACAGTACTGAAAAAATATGCCATTTTTGATATCCTTGGTATTGCTTTTTCTTTTATTTTACGGGCTTATGCCGGAGAGGTATTGACAGGCTATCATCTGCCTTTTTGGATGTCCCTTACCATTCTTTTTGTTGCGCTATTTGTGGCTTCAACCAAAAGACACGCTGAACTTTTACGGAAAGGTGCCAATACTCGTCCAACACTTTTCCAATACCGGGAACATCTTTTGGATTTTTATACTTCAATGTTTGGCTCTGCGGCAATTTTGGCCTATGCACTTTTTACCTTTTTGGAAGAACCTCCGCAATTTAACGCTCCATTTCGTTCATTTCTCACCAGTTTCCTGCCTTCAGCGCTTGCCAGAAAATGGCTGATTGTGACTGTTCCTTTTGTTATATTTGGTCTGATGCGCTATGCCCAGCTGGCTTACGAAACTCCAGAAGGTGAACGGCCGGAAAAAATAATAACAACCGATATTCCTTTAATTGTTTCTATACTTGTCTGGGGTTTGACGATAATCTTGATGTTGTATATCCTCTAGTAGAAATTAATAATTAAAAAATTATTCCAATGCTCCGCAAGAAAGAGACTAATCTACTAATAATAATCCTTTTAATCGCAGGCTTCTTCCGTTTCTACAATCTCATGCATGATTCTCCATACTTTTTCAACCCCGACGAGCGTAACATGGGGAATGCTATCTCGCAACTGCGTCTTCCTAACGATCTTTCACAAATACCAATTTGTCTAATTAGTCAAATTAGTCCTAAAAACGATCCAGGATCGAGCTCCGGCAGTAACGATCCTGGATCGTCTGTAACCAACAACTGTAATTTGAATCCTCATTTTTTTGCCTACGGCCAATTCCCTCTTTATCTTGCCTATTTCAGTGATCAAACATCATCTGTCATACTGAACTCGTTTCAGCATCTTATAGGGATCCCGAAACAAGTTCGGGATGACACATTTGCAACTTCTTTCCCTTCCGCCATCTTCTGGCTCCGTTTCTATTCCGCCCTTGCATCTGTACTAACTGTCCTCTTGATCTATCTTATTTCTCAATCCTTAATTCATAATTCTAAATTCTCAATTCTAGCCGCCCTTATGGCGGCTTTTTCCCCCGGCCTCATCCAATCTGCCCACTTCGGCACGACCGAATCTCTTTTGACTTTCTTTTTCTTAGCATCAATATATCTTTCTATTGTCATTCTGAGGCCGAAGGCCGAAGAATCTCGCACGAATGTGCGCAAACAAGTTGCGGGATCCTTCGCTTCGCTCAGGATGACAAAAGAATGGAAATACTTACTTCTTCTCTCTCTAGTCATCGGCCTTGCCGCAGGTTCCAAACTCACCGGTCTATTCTTTTTTATTCCACCTCTAACCGCTCTAATAATATGTATCAACAGAGCAACTAAGAAACGGGGGGGAAAATGGTTGAGTGGGTTATTGGGTTATTGGGTTATTGGGTTATTTCTGATTATTAGCAGTATTATCTTCTTTATCGCATCTTCTCCTTATAACTTAATTGATTTTCCTGACTTTAAAAGTGCGGTCTTTGGCTACGAAGCCGATGTAGCTACAGGAAAATATCCTGCTTTTTATACCAAACAGTTTGTAGATACCATACCAATAATTTTTCAAGTAAAGAAAATCTTTCCGTATGCTTTGGGATGGCCGGTGTTTATATTAGGTAGTATTGGAATTGTGTTAATGACCTTAAAACTGCTCTTAAAACTAATTCTTTCCATAATACAAAAAGTTCAAAGTTCAAAGTTCAAAGTTCAAAAATTAAGAATAAGAAAATATTTGGATTTTGATAATTTGGATTTGATTGGGATTTTGATATTGGGATTTTGGATTTATTTCATACCAAATGCTTTCCTTTTTGCCAAATGGACCAGATTCATGACACCGGTTTTACCTTTATTTGCTATTTTTGCAGGATATTTTTTAAGCACCTTATTGTCATCCCGACCATCGTTGCGGGATCTCTCGCAATTGCGAGACTTTATTTCAGACAAGCTGAGAGATTCCTCGACTTCACTTCGTTTCGCTCGGAATGACAAAATAGGAAAATTGGGTTATTGGGTTATTGGGTTATTGGTATTTATTTCCGTTCTGCCAGGGATCGCCTTCATATCCATATATGCCCATGAAGACACAAGAGTTACCGCTTCCAAATGGATTTATCAAAACATTCCCAATAACTCCTATATTCTCTCCGAAACCGCAAATGTAGTAGATATTCCATTGGGACTAACCTCACCCCTTAAATCCCCTCTCCTTGAAGGAGAGGGCAAGGGTGAGGTCTACAAAAATAACTATACTGTTATTTCTTTCGACTTCTATCATCTTGATAAAAATCAAACTCTCTATAATGAATTAATCAACCATTTAGAGAAAGCGGATTATATATTCATCCCTTCACGCAGAATCTTTATCAACTACATGCGTCTTCCCAAAACCTATCCATTGGTCACAAAATATTATCAATTATTATTCTCGGGAGCTCTGGGATTTGAAAAAGTAACAGAAATTACTTCTTTTCCGCAGTTGTCTCTAAGTTCACCTGGAAGGTGGCCGAATGGACTCCTTCCAGGTGTACGCTGGGAATTTCCTGATGAAAACGCTGAGGAGACATTTACTGTCTTTGACCACCCGGTAATAAGAATCTATCGTAAGGTTAGGCCTTTAACAAAAGAGGAATACAGAAAACTGTTTGACTAAAGTTTTGCACTTTCCCTTATAACCACCTCGGATGGTGACCCGAAGGGGCTCCTCCGAGGTGAAGGAAGCTGCAATTCCTCCACCGTCCGAGGAGTCCTACGGACACCTCGGAGGTGTCTTGACCGCAAAAGTGCAAAACTTTTTTTATACTTGATACTTAATAC
>JACREK010000147.1 GCA_016218275.1 Candidatus Gottesmanbacteria bacterium
ATTGCGGATGTACGCCTTGCGCCACGTGCGGCAAAGAGATTAAAAATGGTACGTGTAGCGGGTGTAACAAAAAATCTTCCGAGTGTACGTGCGGCAAGAAATAACCTGGGAAGTGAAATTGCTTTACTCGTATTTTTTTGAACGCAGCGCAGTCGTCACAAAGACCGATCGATGGTAACGGACCATGCCGAGTGTGCTCAGTGTTGTGATTATTTGCCTTACGTGCTAGATTAAAAACATGGTTTTGGTTTATGAAGACAGAAAGAAAAAGGTTATAAAAGACCGGGAAAGGATAAATTTTTCCAGTTTCTCCTCTTTCCATCTTATTATTATTACCGCCAGAGCCAAAGGCAAACGACAAATTTCTGACAGTGCCACCGACGATGAGGACTTAATAATCAAGATTGACGACAAAATTTTTCCTAAGTTGTCTCACCCCGAAAGT
The DNA here is from genome assembly GCA_016218275.1 of Candidatus Gottesmanbacteria bacterium. GTDB lineage: Bacteria > Patescibacteriota > Microgenomatia > 2-02-FULL-39-11 > 2-02-FULL-39-11 > JACREK01. The sequence goes on from JACREK010000147.1 coordinate 446, forward strand.
CTCATTGACTCGCCGGCGGCCTTCTCCGGCGGGACGCTCCACGGTTTTTCCAAGACCGTATATGTTCTTACTTTTCTTAAAGGAAGAAAACATACGGTGGAATTGACTACTGACAAACCATCTAATACTGCTACGTTTGAAAGCCTACAGATTTATACGCTAACGTTAAAAAAAGAGTTTTCTCTGCCGGTGGAACAACAGGCGGAAGACGGTGACCGCCGACCATGGATAACTTCAGTTTTAGACGGTCTTCCTCTTATATCGTTTAGCCCAAAAGTGACGTATTCCCGACGAAAAAGAGATAGTGATGATATAAAGATTATTGTTGACGGAAAAATTCAAGGAAACCTTTGGCGCACGATTAAACATTTCCTTTGGCGGTATGCCGGTTCCCTACTTCCTCCATTTTCGACGAAGACAGAGGTAGAAACTTTTACCGTTACCCTTTCCTCCGGTTTACACAATCTTGAATTTGAGGCAGACCGGATGCCAACATTGCACTCTTTAGTTTTTGATTTCGGTATCACTCCGCCAATTTCTATAGGCATTCCCACTGTTGATAATCCCCTTTGGACAGAAGATTTTTATGATGATACCGAAGAAATGTTGCTTGCCAGGGCAATGTATGGAGAGGCAGGCGGTGAATCTTATGAGGCAAAAGTTGCGGTTGGATGGGCAATAAGAAATAGGGTTGAAGATAGTAAAAACAGGTGGGGGATGACCTATCATGAAGTTATTTTGGCAAAATATCAATACGAACCCTTCAATAACCCTCGTGCCGATTCTTTTAAGAAAATAACTCGACCTCCTCTGGATGATCTATCGGAAAAGCAAGCGTGGGTAGATAGTCATAAAGCCGCGGAGTTGGTATTTTCTGGTAAGGTAACTGACCCCACGGGGGCTGCTAATCATTTTTACGTTCCCTCAGATCAAACGAAGCCTGATTGGGTTGATGAAGAAAAATTTACCGTCCAAATTGGTGCTACTCGTTTTTATAAACTATGAGGGTACTATTTCTCGTTCTCATTGTCATTATTATTTATTTAGCGAGAGAAATAACAATATTACAATCGTATATTTCGACCGTCACGAGCCAAAATATACAGACCACAAATACGCATGGTGTCAGTGACCCCCGTCCACGATTATTGCTATGGAGCTCTGAAGTATCACCAAGCGGGAAATATCGAGCCACTTCTTATACAGGAGATTATGCAGATACGTATCACTACTATCAAGTTTTTGTAACAGATTTAACGAACGATAGGATGTATAGAATTTATAGTGGTGATTTCAGGACTTCAGGGTGGGAATGGACAAATGAAAATAAAATCAAGATAACATACAATTGCGGCACCGGTTGTCAGGCGATAAAAATAATGAGCGCAGACGAAAACGTTTCCCTTGCTGATTACTAAACCGGGTAGTTGACAAAATTGCTTAATTTTTGTTAAAATTTCATATATGTCAACGTTTACGATTTCTTTACCGGATCAGGTAGCTCGACAAGTAGACGTACACACGCGTAAACTTGGGTTTAGCACGCGCTCCGAGTTCATGCGCAGCCTTTTGCGTCGTTATTTTACCGGAGAGCTTTCTCTCTCGCCTTTCATTCCGAAACCGCTGGAAGAGATAAAATCGGATTTGGTCAGGACCGGAAAATACGATAAGAAGTTTATAGACAGTGTTGTTTTGGGCCTTTCAAAATCTTCTCCGTATGCAGGTTAAACCGTTGCGGAAATTGTCGACATAAACGATCACTATCAGAAGTAAACTCATCGTGTACGTGTAAAAAATGACCCTTGCATAGAAATTGCGTGATTGGTTACAATGGAACTCTCATCTATGGAAGGAGCAGAGCAACAGAAGAGATCAGGAGTTGTGCAAGGGGTGTTAGTAGCGCTTCTGGTTATCGCCTCGTTTGCGATCGGATCCCTCTATACCAAAGTGCAGTATTTGGAAAAAACCGCGGCGGGTAAAGGAGCCCCGTCGGTTG
>JACREK010000151.1 GCA_016218275.1 Candidatus Gottesmanbacteria bacterium
AAAGCGAAGACGGGGATTCATAAGTCTCTCATACTCTTTATAATTCATGATTACCGCCTGCGGTTTATTAAAGCGGGTAATAATCACATTAGTTGAACCATAAACAGCCGTATTTAAAACCTCGGCAAACTTATTTCTGACATCCTGTGCGCTGACGGTTTGGGTCATAAATTAACCTCCATGTAAAGATATAATATTACATAATGTACAGAATGTCAATATTATACAAAAGGCCGGGCCTTTTGAAGCTACATTCCTTATACTTCAACCTCTAAGTCCGGTTGGGCTTGAATTTTTTGCCAGTGGATTGGTTTGTTGTGGAAATAGGCAAAACTTGCTATGTAGGCGGCATTATCGGTACAAAGAAGTGGGGGAGGGACATGCAAATTAATTTTCAATTTAAAATTTTCAATTTTCAATTTAAATTTATCTGTCAGTCTTTTGTTAGCTGCAACTCCGCCGCCCAATAATATTGATTTCACCTTATATTTTTTGGCAGCGTCGAGAGTCTTTTTGACTAAAACATCAGTAATGGATTCTTGTATTTCATAAGCTAATCGTTGAATCATTTCATCATTAAGTTTATTAAGCGTCTTAAGTTTATTAATCTCCCGAAGAACTGCAGTTTTAAGACCTGAAAAGGAAAATTCAAAATTTTCTTCATTCATCATCGGTCGAGGCAACTTAACAATGTCATGCTGAACTGTTTTTTTGTCATTCCGAACTTGTTTCGGAATCCCATGGGGACCCTGAAACGAGTTCAGGGTGACAGTATCTGTCAATTCAGGATGACTATTGCAGAATTTCGCTGCCTCAGAAGCAACAGCTGGTCCTCCCGGAAACCTAAGTCCTAATACTCTTGCGGTTTTATCAAACACCTCACCCGCCGCATCATCTCTTGTGCCACCTAACCACTTTATTCGTTGATAATTACTCATTAAAAAAAGTTCAGTATGACCGCCGGAGACGACTAAAGCAATCGCAGGGAATAGAGGTACCTTACCCTCACCTTCCAGGAGTCCATTCGGCCACCTGGAAGGTGTTGCGGAGCGTTTATCCTGTAAGGAACTCCTTCCAGGTGAATCTTTGTTATCAGTCAACCAATTAGCATAAATATGGGCAAAGATATGGTTGACAGGAATAATTGGCTTGCCGGTGACATAGGCAATGGTTTTTGCTGTTTCTACTCCTACCAGTAATGAACCAATAAGACCTGGGCCGATAGTGACGGCGAGGGCATCGATATTTTCTCTGATGGTAGTTTCGATTCCTCCACCTCGGGGGAGTCCATTCGGCCACCCCCGAGGTGTCTTTATCGCTTCATTGATAACCGGGATGATGCACTTCACCTGTTCTCTGGCTGCGACCTCTGGGATTATCCCCCCGGTTTTTTCATGGAGATCTTTTGAAGACGCAACTACATTTGAAATTATTTTCGTGCCGTCTTCAATTATGGCTGCCGCTGTCTCGTCACAAGAAGTCTCAATTGCGAGGATTTTCATATTGACGATTATTCCATACCAAGAATCTTTGCCAGTCTTGACGAAGAGAAGGTTTTGATAAAAGGAACAGTTTTTAATCTACTTCCAGCTACATCTGCCTGGTGTTTTTTCTTCTTTAGCAAAGGGTCATTTTCTGTAACGGCGATTATGTCAGGTTTTAATTGCATCACTAATTGTTCGTAGTCCCGATCTTTGTTCATTTCTGCAAGTAAAATAACATAGTCTACATAAGAGAGAGAAGCCAACACTTGAGCCCTTTCTTTTTGGGCAAAATATGGTCTATTTTTCCCTTTTAACTTCCTTACTTTTGAGTCATTTTCCAGAAGCACGAACAATATATCTCCCATCTTTTTTGCTTCTTCAAGGAATTTTATATGTCCTATGTGCAAAATATCAAAACATCCACCTACTAATACGATAGATTTACCGGTATTATGTACAGATTTAATCACTTGAGTAATTTTTTGTAAGGTAATTATTTTATTCATGGTGGAAATAATTTATTTTACTCTTTTGTTCCACGCAGGTATACTGCCTGCCAAGGAGCGAAGTTGGAGAAAAATGATTTTTGGAAGATAGTATCTCCGTTTCTGGTAACTTTATAATCAAAATTGACCTTTGCTCCCCAAGCTTTCCAGTCTACCTGTTTGACTGTTCCTTTGGGCAGTGTAGGATCGTCCTGGTAAAGATCAGCAGGCGGAGGAGTCTGGGAATAGATTACCGGTTTTGTTATTTCCGCTTTTCTTCCGTCGCTGGTTCCGAATAATTCAAAAGTGAGCGTATAATTCTGTGTATCTGTTTTGGCTTGGATAAGGATATAGTTTCCCGTATCATTTTTAAATTTCAGATCATATCCCGGTGCAAAAACGGTTGCATCAAGTCCCGGAAGTGAGTCCTGCTCGTAATAACTGACTCTATAAGCATGGGCATTTCTTTCTATAATAGGCAGTCCGGAATAAAGAGCAGCCCGAAAAAGAGTGGTTGAGACCTGGCATACTCCGCCGCCGTCTCCCAGAACGGTTCTCCCTTCTTTTATGATATATGCGGGTTGGAAACCGGTTGAAGCGGAAACATCTCCCAAAGCGTCGTTAAAAGAAAAAATACCTCCCGGCGGAATTAATCTGCCGTTTAATCTAGATGCCGCCAGTTCTATGTTGTGGATTCTTCCCGGAATTGATCCGGCAAATTTTGAACTGCCTCTTCCCAAAAGTTCTCTTACACCGAGATTGTTGGAATTTTCTGTAGTAATCCTGGGTTGAATAATTTCAACCGGTAATGAAATTACAAGCGGTTGCAGATCCGGATTGTCCTGACGTGTGACTGCCGTGATAAGCGAATTTATCATTTCTTTTGCTTTTGGAGTATTAAGTTTTTGTCCCGGCTTGGATATCCTAAAGAGAGTGACTTTTCCATATTCAAATTGAAAAAGGGCATCTTGGGACGGAATATCGATACTTTGGGAAAGAAGAGCTAAATTATCATCTATAAGATTGGTGTTCATTTTCAAAACACTTGATAAATTGATACCGGTGGTGGCGGCTCTCCATTTCTGATAAATATCGGAAAGAAAATTACCTGACCGGCCGATTGAAAATGCCTGAATACTTGATAGTTTTCCGTCAAATGAGACTCCCAAGTCACTTCCAGAGATGGTAGCAATTTTATCTTCGAAGTTTAAAATAAGCTGGAGCTTGTTGAAAGGCTGGCTTTTATTATTGAAATATTTCTCAACATCCTGGACTGTCTTTTCTCCAAATAAAATTCCATCGATTCTGACACCCGGGTAGATTTTTTGCTGATACCTTTTTTCAAAGGAATAGATGAAAGTTATAAGAAAAGTTAAAAAAATAACTAAAGTAGCAAAAGGAATAAGTATAAAAAACGGCCATTTTGGAAGTTTTTTAGGTTTGAGGGATTTTTTTTCCTTGACCATAGGCGGGTACTGCGGTTATCATAGCATAAGGATGGATAATTTACCAAAGGATGATTCTCTCCCGGAACAGTCATCCAAGCAACCTTCCGGTGATATTTTCAGCTCTCCTGCGTCTGCTTATCAACAGGCAACAGAGGTGCCACAGGAGCAGCAGGAAGCGGTAGTGGAACAGGAGATTGCAGAGCCGCAAGAACAGCCGCCTCCAGTTGAGGGTGCACCGCCTCCTTCAGAGAATGTTCCGCCACCGCCTCCATACGTTGAGGATAGCCGGAAAAAATATATCTTTATTGCCTTAGCAATTATTACGGTAATAATATTAATTTTTTTGGCAGCCAGACTTTTTCTCAAAAAACCTGCTAAACCTCCCGAGAATGTTACTCTTACCTATTGGGGATTATGGGAAGATAAGGATTTGATTCAGCCTATTTTTGACGATTATAAAAGATTACATCCCAACGTTACCGTAAATTATGTCAAGCAAGATCCCAAACAATATCGTGAGAGAGTGGCTGCTGCCATTGAAAGAGGAGAAGGTCCAGACATTTACCGATTCCATAACACCTGGATACCGATGATATACCAATATCTTGCTCCAATGCCCAAAAATGTCTATTCGGATGCTGAATATGAAAAAATTTTCTACCCTACAGCAGTTGCAGAGCTGAAAGTGGGCGGCAATTATTACGGTATTCCTTTGGAGATTGACGGGTTGCTTCTGTTTTATAACGAAGATATCCTGAAAAGTGCTGCCGTTTCAGTTCCTTCCACCTGGGATGATGTGCAAAATGTGGTGCCCAAACTGACAGTAAAGGAAAAAGGAAGAATTGTGACTTCCGCAATTGCATTGGGAACGGCTGAAAATATTGAACACTTCAGTGATATTTTGGGATTGATGATGCTGCAGAATGGTACGAAATTGTCACAATCATTATTCAGTTGTACGGATAAGACTGTAACTACCTGTGCGCTGGAGGCGCTTTCATTTTATAGAAAATTTGCCGAGGCACCGAATAATACATGGGATGAGACTTTGGAAAATTCGATAGTTGCTTTTGCGGGAGGGAAAGTGGGAATGATATTGGCGCCTAGTTGGGAGGTATATACGATTAAGGCAATTCCGGGTGGCGATAAAATTAATTTCAAAACCGCTAAAATACCACAGCTTCCCTGTGATAAGGAGCCCTGCCGGACGGTAAACTGGGCAACCTATTGGGTGGAGGGTGTGTCCAACAGAACCAAAAACGCTTCATATGCCTGGGATTTGCTGAAATATCTGTCTCAAAACGATACTATGCAAAAATTATATTCCCAGCAGGTAAAATACAGGAAGCTTTTTGGTGAACCTTATTCAAGAGTGGATCTAGGTAAAAGTCTATCGGACAATCCCTATCTTGCGCCTCTTATCTCCTCTGCTCCGACAATGAAATCATTTTATTTTGCCTCCCGGACAAACGACGGGGATACAGGTATTGATTCAAGTCTTATTAAATATCTTAAAGATGCCGTCAATTCTCTTGCGACCGGAGTCAGTCCTGAAACTGCACTGAAAACCGTAGACAACGGATTAAAGCAAGTCTTCGGGAGATTCAATATTTCTTCTCCTGCCCAATAATTTTTTATGCCTGCAAAAATTGAAACAGCAGCTGTTGAAACTATCTGCTATTCAGATATTTTCGATTATCCGTTGACTGAAGAAGAGATATGGAAATGGCTTATAAAAATCAAAAATCAAAAATCAAAAATCAAAAATACAATTAAAAATTTAAAATTAATAGAGAAGAAAGATAACTATTATTTCTTTTGCGGTCGGGATAAGATTATTAATTTAAGAAAAGAAAGAAAAAAATATTCTCAACAAAAATTAAAGATAGCCAGTAAAGTGATAAATATTATAAAAATTATCCCTTCTGTAAAATTGATCGGAATTACAGGAGCGCTGGCTGTTGATAATGCAAAAAAAAGTGACGATATAGATCTACTGATTATTTCCTCAAAGGATTTATTATGGACAACAAGATTATTAATAACATTATTAATTGAAATTACTGGCATGCGTCGCCATCCTGGTGAAAGTAACGTTAATAATAAAATTTGTCTCAATATGTTTGTGGATGAAAATTATTTAGAAATTCCCAAAAAAGAACAGGATCTTTTTTCTGCGCATGAAGTTGCACAGATGAAATTGATATGGGATAGGGATGATACTTATTACAAGTTTCTTAAAGCGAATGATTGGGTAAGGAGATATCTCCCAAATGCGTATCAAAAACTTGTAATGGGAAAAAGCGGTAAAGACACCTCGGATGGTGGCGAGGCATCGACCTCGACTCCTCCGAGGTGGAGGAAACAAGAACCCCCGATGGTGGAGGAACTAGCAAAGCGATTCCAACTCTGGTACATGCGAAATCGTCGGACAAAAGAAGTTATAAAAGAAGGAATTATTCGTTTTCATCCACAAGATGCGCGGGAGTGGGTGATGAAAGAATATAGAAGAAGAATATCTAATTTAATGAGTCTATCTCATAGAATTTCAATTGAGGAATCTGTTTAAAATGCTTTTTGTTCCGTGTAGCTAACTTAAAATTTCGGGTAAGACAAGTAGCAGCGATATAAGCATCTCCCAAAAAAATTATTCGTTTTTCCCTAAGTAATCTTGCTACAAGAATTGCCTCTTTTTCAGTTATCTCAACTATATCAAAACTATGTAAAAATTCTAAAGCTTCATTTTCTAATACTCTATTATTAATAAGTTTTTGATCTGTTAAATATTCTGTAATTATGACAGGATTTATGAAGAGATTGGCTTCTTTCCTATGCTGTTTTTCCAAAAGATTGGAAAGTGTCTCACTTTTATCGAAGGAAAAATCGATTAAAATATCTGTATCTACAACAATATTCACATGCGTTTACGTAATAATTTTTTTACATACTCCCTCTCACTTTTTGATCTTCTTATTCTATTTACAAATTCTACTCCACTGACTCCTTTTCCTAAAAACCCCTGAAACGATAATGGATCCCGAATTTTCCCTTTTATATATGGAGAAATAATTGCCGTTGGTTTTTTGTATTTTTCTACAATGATAGGGCTCTGATTCTTCTCCACCAGGTTAAGGAAGTAAGCTAGATTATCTCGAAGTTCATAGACAGATACTGTTTTCATATAATCTACTATAGCACTTGCCTAATATCTTGTCAAGTTGTACATATGTACGATAAAGAATATATAATTCGTTTCCATCCACTCCACAAGATGCGCGGGAGTGGGTGATGAGGAGATATGAAAATAGATTACGAATTATTGGCGACTATAAAGACCGATAAGATCCGTTTTATCCAAGATATGGCCAGACATTTCTTTTTCTAAATCCGTTACGGAAGATTGAGGAGAAAGAGATAAATCGGTATCCAAGGCATAAAGTTTGAAGAAATAACGATGAGTACCAGATGGAGGACAGGGACCGCCGTAGCCTGGTTTGCCAAAACTGGTTTTTCCCTGAATAGCTCCTTGGGGAACATTATTCTCGGCTATTTCCTTTGTGTTAGGATCTATATTCCAAATTGTCCAATGGACCCAAGTTCCAGCAGGTGCATCCGGGTCATCCATGATTAGAACTAAACTTTTAGCATTAGTTGGCACATCAAATATTGTCAGTGGGGGATTGGTATTTGCTCCGTCGCAAGTATATTTGGAAGGAATGCTTTGATTATGGGCAAATGTGCTACTTGTAAGTTTCATATTCCCTGATTTTGTTTGAACAGTTATTTCTTTACTTTGTTTCAATATTATACCACCAGCGAAAACTGCGAAAATTAGAATAACAACGGGTAGTATAATCCGCCAATTCATCATACTTATTATATAACTTTAGGCAAATTTTTAAGAGCCTGTTTGGAAACTGTCATTCCGAGCGCAGTCGAGGAATCTCTCAGCTTGTCTGAGAAAATGTTCGCATTTGCGAGAGATCCCTCCACGCGCCTTTCAGGCTTGGTCGGGATGACAATGATGAGTATTCAAACAGGCTCTAAATCCCTCTTGACAAGAGTATCTCCATTTCTTAAAATAGCAGTCACTTAACGAAAGTGCCAGCGATTGCATGACCAGGCCCTCCTGAGCTTACCATTCGCCTTTACAGTATTATTCATACATGGCTCATGGAGCGCTCTGAGGAGGGCTTAAGAAATTGTAGTTACTCATTAAAATTCGTAAACAATTTCTAAAGGAGGATGATATGATAATACAATCAAATTCCATCAAACCATTATTTGATAATGTTTTAATCAAACCCCTCGAAGGAGAAACGAAAACTGCAGGAGGGATACTTCTTCCGGAAACCGCAAAAGAAAAACCCCAAATGGGAAAAGTGATGGCGGTTGGGCCCGGAGCGGTAGCAGATGACGGGAAAAAGATCCCCATGATGGTTAAGGCAGGTCAGAAAGTGATGTATAAGAAATGGGGAGGCAATGAACTGAAAGTAGGCAATGAAGAATGGTTGCTCGTTGAACAGAAAGATATACTCGCAATTATAGAGTAATATTATTTATTGTAAAACCCGCCTTCGTTAAAACTACGGCGGGCTAAGGAGGAAAAAATTATGGCAAAACAACTTAAATTCGCCGAAGACGCAAGGCAACAACTTCTGAAAGGTGTCAACATACTTGCAAAAGCAGTTGTGACTACTCTTGGTCCCAAAGGACGAAACGTTGCTTTGGATAGAAAATGGGGTGCTCCTACTGTGGTACATGATGGTGTAACAGTTGCCAAGGAAGTAGAACTTGCCGATCCGTTTGAAAATATGGGAGCCCAGCTTATCAAAGAAGCCGCCAGTAAAACCAATGATGATACCGGAGACGGTACAACAACCGCAACCCTTCTTGCTCAAGCAGTAGTGAATGACGGTTTGAAAAATATTACCGCCGGTGCCAACCCAATGATACTTAAGCACGGTTTGGAAAAAGGAATGGAAGCCGTCGTTTCCGAAATTAAAAAAATGGCTAAAAAAGTCAAGGGAAAAGACGAAATTACTCAAGTTGCCACCATTTCTGCAGCCGATCCGGCAATCGGAAGTCTGATTGCTGAAGCGCTTGAGAAAGTAGGAAAAGACGGAGTGGTTACTGTTGAGGAAGGAAAAGGTTTGGCAATGGAAATTGATCATAAAGAGGGGATGGAGTTTGATAAAGGTTTTGCCTCTCCTTATTTTGTAACCAACGCCGACAAAATGGAGGCAGAAGTTGATGATGCTTATATTTTAATTACCGACAAAAAGATTTCTTCAGTCCAAGACTTTTTGCCCTTTTTGGAGAATTTTGTCAAAATCTCCAAAAACTTAGTCATTATCGCCGATGAGATTGAAGGTGAGGCATTAGCCACATTAGTAGTAAACAAATTGCGTGGCACTTTTAATGCTTTAGCAGTCAAGGCTCCCGGCTTTGGCGACAGGCGTAAAGCGATGCTTGAAGATATTGCCATTCTTACAGGCGGTACGGTAATTTCTGAGGATATGGGGAGAAAGTTGGACAGCGTCAAAATTGAAGATTGCGGAACAGCAGATAAAATCTGGGCGGACAAGGAAAACTGCCGCATCATTGGCGGTAAGGGTGACAAGAAATTAATTGATGCCAGAATTGCCCAGATAAAAAGGGAAATTGATGAGACTACATCAGAGTTTGATAGAGAAAAATTGCAGGAAAGACTGGCAAAACTATCCGGCGGGGTAGCGGTAATCAATGTTGGTGCCGCAACAGAAGTGGAGATGAAAGAGAAAAAGGAAAGAGTCAACGATGCAGTGGCTGCAACCAAAGCTGCAATTGAAGAAGGTATTGTTCCCGGAGGCGGAGTGGCACTTCTTCGTGCAAGAGTCGTGCTTGAGAAGGTGAAGAAAGAGTTGACATATGATGATGAAAAAACCGGAGTGGATATATTATTCCGAGCTTTAGCTGAGCCGATTCGTTGGATTGCTCAAAATGCAGGAGCCGATCCGGGCTGGGTTTTGAGAAAAGTAGAAGAAGCCAAAGAACCTGACTTTGGATTTGATGCTCTGGCTATGAAGTTTGGGCCAATGTTAACAGCAGGAATTGTAGATCCGGTAAAGGTTACCAGACTTGCTCTTCAAAATGCAATTTCGATTGGAGCAATGGTTCTTACAACCGAGGCATTGATTACAGATATTCCGGAAAAGAATCCGCCAGCTGGCGGACCCGCTATGCCGGGAGGCGGAATGGGCGAGTACTAACCAATTAGACTAATTTAGTCTAATTAGACAAATTTGCAATTTTAAAAGCCCCGAGTGCGCTCGGGGCTTTTTGTATTATTGATTAAATAATATCTGACCCACCTGCACTTCTTTAGCTTCAATATATTTGTCATCTCGACCGATTCCACGTTAGTGGATGAGTGGAGAGATCTTCCAACTGATAAAAACTGTACTGATTAGTTAATCTAGATCTTCATCGTGGAAGATCCCT
>JACREK010000148.1 GCA_016218275.1 Candidatus Gottesmanbacteria bacterium
AATACTGCCTCAATTTCCAATAATATCACTGCCAATAGCGATACTGGAAATAATAAAGCAGAATATAATACTGGTGCAGGAGAAATAGAGACGGGCAACGCCAAAACGGGATTGAATTTGGTGAATATGGTGAATACCAATGTGGTTGCTAAAAAATTTGTGGCAGTAATAGTTAATGTCTTAGGAGCTTTTTTGGGTAATGTGATTACCCCGGGCCAGCAAAATCAACAGTTGGCAGGGAATAGTTCAAACAGCAGCTCTCAAACTGCTAATTCAAATACACTGCCAATTCCTACGCCTACTGTTTATCAAATACCTTCATTTAATTCCGCAACGGTAAATATTGGTGGGTTGGCTCAAGCAAATAATCAGACAAATTTATTAGCAAGTACGGCAAATACAGGAAATTCATCTGATAACAATTCATATTATCCTCAAGAGTATGAAGAATCCGTACAGAATGTCTCTGTAAGTCAAAAGAAAGTAATTGCTCAATCCAAAATATTATCTAAAGGGCCGGAGACAAAATATATTGTTATGAGTGAGAATAATAAATTAAGAAGAGGTATTTTTATCTCTCCGGCATTTGCCAAAGCGACAGAAACTAGTTTTGCCGGTATGCTTTTGGGTGGGGCAACATTTAAAGTGACGCAGTCTTGGCTATCAGTTATCCCATTGGCATTTTTGATAATTTTAATCCGCAGAAGAAGAAAATTTGATATAGGAAAATATCTTAATGCATTACTCGAAGTTATTTTATAAGAGCTTGCTTGGAAACTGTCATTCCGAGCGCAGTCGAGGAATCTCTCCGCTCGTCGGAGAAAATTCTCGCATTTGCGAGAGATCCCTCCACGCTCCGCCAGTTGGCGGATTGGTCGGGATGACAAATGATGAATATTCAAACAGGCTCTAAGGAGGAGGTGAGATTATTAAAATATCAAATAAATTATTATTAAGTAGCGTTGTAGCCGGTTTACTAATAGTCATCATGAGTGGAAATGCTACTGTTTTGGCAGATTGGTGGCAGCGTCCCGATACTAGATCAACACCGCCCATTTTGGAGCGTGATAATCGTATAGTTCTACCTACAGAATCGCCAACCAGTCCGCCCAGTCAACCGACAGCTACACCACGCGTAGGAGAACCAGGTACTCCTGCGCCAACTTCTACAACAACAACATCCAGCGGTGGCTCAACAGAAGATCCATGTGCTTCCGGTAAATCATACACAGGTCCGTATTGCGGTTGGTCACCTGGAGTCGGAGGAGGTGGTGGCGGTGGAGGTGGTGGAAGCCCGGCACAACCGGCAAGAGTTGGAGGACCAAAAGTCTTGGGTTTATCAAAGACATCAAGTGCTGATTTGGCGCTATCTGATATAATACTTCTCACAGGAGTATTATGTCTAGCTCTCTACGCAAGGTCAAAACTGGGAAAAGTGAATCCAGTCTAAACAGGATCCTGCAAAACAAAAGAAAACGCATCCGTTTATTTCTTCTTGTAAGCGGGGTCCTTTTGTTGGCGTGGGGATTTTCGCTTTCTTCCTTACCTACATCAGGCAACAGTACAGAGGGAAATATATCAACATCCAATGGTGTCGTTTCTTTTTCCCAGGAGCCGGTTAAGGTAGATAAATCTCTTCTTTCTGACCAGAATATTAAAAATAAGTCAAAAAATCCGCCAGTCCGTATCATTATCCCGGCTCTGGATATAGATTTGCCGGTAAAAGAGGCAAAAGTGGTTAAAGGCTATTGGGAGGTATTTCCCGATGTAGCCGGTTTTGGTTTAGGTTCTTCCTATCCTGATGAAGTTGGAAATCAGGTAATTTTTGCCCATGCCAGGAAAGGTTTATTTCTGCCTTTGAAAAATGCCAAAGTGGGACAAATGATTTATGTCTTCACCAAAGAAAAATGGTATTCTTATAAAATAAGCGATATAAAAGAAGTGTTGCCGTCGCAAACAGAGGTGATTGCTCCAACGACAGAAGCCACTCTTACCTTATATACCTGCTCGGGTTTTTCCGATAGTAAAAGATTGATTATATCGGCTCAAAGAGTATAGTTTTACCACTTGACACCTGCGGAAAACCTTCCTAGAATGAAATAAATTGTGTTATTTGATCGACCGCCAACGGAGGTCATGAAACATGATACTACTGCCCCTCCGTTCTTTTAAGATTAAGACAAAAAGGCCAGTACCACCAAAAGGTGGTTTTTTTAGTGGGCAAAAAATCCTGAAAAGTCTTATAAGTATCGGGTTGGCAACTATATTCACCACAGCTAGTGCTTTTGCTGCATTTTCTGCTCAATCGATCAATAAAGGTAATATCTTAAAAGCAGGAACAGTTGTACTTCATGTTGATAGCGATCCGGATACGGCAGGAATTCAGACAACCCCAATTTTTAATTTTTCGGATTTCAAAGCGGGAGATTCTATAACAAAACAAGTTTTTATACATAATGGGGGAACTCTTCCGTTAGTTTACAACGGATCGGTGGCAAAAACCGACGGAGATGACAATTTATTTAACTCTTTTCTGCTGAAAGTTGGCACTACCAGTGGGGGAAGCGAGCTTTATAACGGTATAATGAGCGGTTTCAGCGGATTTACTGCCGGAAGCCGAGGTTTGATAAGTGATGGGGGTGAAAATCTCTTTTTTACAATTTCTTTACCAGGTGATGCTGGCGAGACAGTTCAAAGCAAGACTTTAA
>JACREK010000016.1 GCA_016218275.1 Candidatus Gottesmanbacteria bacterium
GACAAAATATGATGAAAAAGATAACAATACAATCACCCCCGTTCTGGCTTTTGGCTCAACTTTAAGCGTAACAGATGGGGGTATTTTTTTGTCTACAGGGCTAATTGAGTAGTTTGAAGCAAAAGTGGGGTAATGTCAGGAGATTAAATCATTGACAAGTAAATAGCTTTTGTTAAACTTAAATCCATGAAACAAAAAATTAAAAACACGTCGCCAGTAACAAAGGAAGAGTTAACTGAAATTCTTCAAGATTATCCAACAAAAAAAGATTTAGATGAAAGATTTTCTAAATTCTATAATGCTTTTAATGCTGAAACAGATCACAAACTATTATCAATGGAAGAAAGATTAAATACCAAACTTTCTGCATTTTCAAATAGAATCCTCACAGCCATAGATCCACTTCTAAAAGAAATCGAAACAAGACGCGAAGATCGTGAAATAGCAGCAGCAGAAATGCGGGAAGTCAAAATAAGACTAACCAAACTTGAACAATCATGAACTTTATAGATAAATTAAATAACCTCATCGAAAAAAATAATTCCCTCGTCTGCGTGGGACTTGATAGTGATGTTGATAAAATTCCAAAACATCTAGCTTCAAAAAGCGGCAATTTCCAATTAGAATTTAACAAATCAATTATTGATGCAACTCGCGATCTTGTTTGTGCATACAAACCCAATACTGCATTCTATGATCAACACGGAGTTGGAGGTCTTCAAACACTTCAGGAAACTATTAAATATATAAAAGATAACTATTCTGATATTCCAATTATTCTAGATGCAAAAAGAGGAGATATTGGTAATACAAATCTGGGGTACGTTGGTTATGCTTTTAATTGGCTAGAAGCAGATGCGATTACTTTACATCCTTATTTAGGTAAAGAAGCAATGCAACCATTTTTAGATAGAGTGGACAATGGTATAGTTATTCTTTGTAGAACCTCAAATCCCGGAGCAGGGGAGTTTCAAGACCTACTTGTCATCCCGAGCGATCCGCCAGCTGGCGGAGTAGTTGAGGGATCTCATGCCGCAAAGCCTCTCTACAAAATTGTTGCAGAGAAAGTTGTGAATGATTGGAATAAAAACGGCAATTGCTTATTGGTTGTTGGAGCAACTTATCCTGAAGAACTTGCAGCAATCAGAAAAATTGCAGGCGATATGACATTTTTAGTTCCCGGAGTTGGCGCTCAAGGAGGAGATGTTGAAAAAACTGTTAAAGCCGGACTTAATTCACAAAAAAAAGGATTGATAATTAGTTCCTCCCGCGGTATTATTTTTGCATCAACGAATGCAGATTTTGCCGGAAAAGCACGCGTTGAAACGCGAAAATTAAGAGACGAAATTAACAAATATCGATAACCTATGAATAACGAAGTAATCGAAATGCTCAAGAAATCAGGTGGCGTAATTACAGATAGCCACATTGTCTATACTTCAGGCAAACACGGTAGTATCTATATAAACAAAGACGCTTTATACCCCCACACCGAATTTACTTCCCGAGTTGGCGAACTTTTTGCAGAGAGCCACAAAGACTTGGAAATTGACGTTGTTGCCGCTCCAGCACTTGGCGGAATTATTTTAGAGACCTGGACAGCCTATCATTTATCAAAATTAAAAAACAGAGAAGTCTTAGGAATTTACACCGAAAAAGACGCTGAGAAAAATCAAATTTTTACCCGCGGTTATGATAAATTAGTAAAAGATAAAAATGTCTTAGTCATCGAAGACCTCACCACAACAGGTAAATCTGTACTTAAGGTTGTAAATACAGTCAAAAAAACAGGAGGGAATGTTGTCGCTGTTGGAGTTATGGTCAATCGTGATCCTGAAAATGTTAACTCCGATATGATGGGCGTGCCATTCTCCTCTCTCGCCGTTCTCAAAGCTGAAGCCTACGACGAATCAGAATGTCCACTTTGCCAACAAGGAATCCCAATTAATACCGAAGTTGGCCACGGCAAAAAATACCTCGAAGCCAAAAAACACAAGTAGCTACTAACTATGATATAATCTCCAAAGATTTATGACAGAAACACCTATAAGAACAAAAATAAGAATTGTTAATGGAAAAAGATATACAGTAACATTTTTACCTGACGTTCCACGAAGAGAAGATGACGGTGGATTACAAGATCCAATTGGAGGAGGGGTACGGCCAATGGGACGTCCTCAAGGTTTGGAAAATGGTGGTGTAAACAGAGGACGAAGGGCATTAAAAATGCCGGGAACGAGCACTCCGGGCACAGATGCCCCATCTCGGGTTCTCTTAAGGAGTTGGTAAGAGAGATAGGACGTTTTGCAAGTAATACCAAGGAGATTTAAACAATTCGGGATGTGAAAATCTGTAGCAAAATTCACTTATCAACATAGGTAACTTGTCAGGCGTAACATGATGATA
>JACREK010000155.1 GCA_016218275.1 Candidatus Gottesmanbacteria bacterium
ATTTAGAGGAGAATTTCTTCTGCGTTTTTCGTATGGGTTAAGATGAAAATTCGAAATTATAAATTCGAAGTTCCAAATAAAAGTACGAAATACTAAATTCGAAGTTCCAAGTAATATCAAAATTCTAACCCACCGCACTTAGATCCCCGACCGTAAGGTCGCATGGGATGAAGTAGACCCTGAATCTTTTTGCGGTTGGAGGTACAATAATGAGGTGATAGAACTGATTCATTCATCCCATTGTGTGTACCATTGCGATTACCATCTGGTAATAGTAACGAAATACAGGAAGCCAGTATTCAATGAGGGAATTTTTGCCTATTTCAAATTGAAGTTGGCGGGAATATCAGATCATCATCCAGTCATCAGAATAAAACAAGTAAATCATGACAAAGATCATTTACATCTGTTAGTCACCATTCCGCCAACTATAGCAGTAGGGAAGGTAGTAGGACTGATAAAACAGAATACAGCTAGGGAGCTAAAGCAAAAATTCCCCTTCCTAAAACAGATCTATTGGGGTACAGATGCTATATGGTCAGAAGGATACTTTGTCAGTACAGTAGGAGTTGATCAACAGGTTATTATGAAATACATCGAACAACAGGGTAAAAAAGATTCAGGACAAACGAAGTTTGAAATAGATTAAAACCCCGACCGTAAGGTCGTGGGAAGTTTATATTAAACGGTATTAAGAGTGGAGTTACGGTTAATCCGGGTGTGGTAAATGGATTAATTGCTGAAGCTTATGAGCAGAGAAATGGAGTAAATACCAAAAGAATGACGTTAGAAGTACATGGTAAGAAAGCTCATGCAGGGGTAAATCCCCAGGAAGGAGCAAATGCAGTAGTTGAGTTAGCGCATAAGATACAAGCTTTAAAAGAACTAAGTACCAATTTTTCTGGAGTTAATATCACACCGGTAGCAATTAAGGGAGGGACTGTCAAAAATGTCGTTCCAGACGAAGCCATGGTTGTTTTTGATATTGAAAGTCAAGACGGTAGACAAATAGGAGAAATTGAATCAGCTTTAAGACTGCTATTCAAAATGAATACAATAGCGGCTTAAGTGAGATTTTGTGTTGGTAAAAATGGCATTTCTGGCCTTTGTAATCTTCTAAATCCTCAAGTATAATTTCCCCATGAAAAAATACAAAGCATTTCTGCCAGAACTATCGGGTGTCCTTTTTGCCATGGAAAGGCAATAAAATTTGGTCGTACCTCTGCCGGTAAAGTCCGTTATCAATGTAGGAACTGCAGACATACTTTCGGAAGAGGAAAAAGGGTATCTTTGTCTTTTTCTGATTTCCGGCAATTCTTTGAACTGATTACCGGGCTATCTAACCGCAAGCAACTATCCAGACTAGAAGAAATAAGAAGAGAAACATTATCTTTAAGATTTAAAATCTTTTTTGATCATCCAATTCCACCTGGAAAGTTATGGGCAGTATTTTTCCCAAAGATAGCTCTAGTAAAAACAGACTGGGTTTACGGGACAGACGGAAAATATCTTCATAAGAATGGAGTCTTTTTAATCCACCGGGATGTTACTCACGGAGAAAATCTGTACTGGTCTTTCTGGAGAAGTGAATCATATCTGGCCTTTGATACTGATTTAAAACTACTCTCCAGCCTGATTATTGATTCCGGTGGAAATTTCCCCAAAGGAGCTGTTTCGGATTGGAAAGGAGCTATTGTGGCAGCTGTTAATATGCATTTTGGACCAATACCGCACCAGAGGTGTCTAACCCATGTAACCAGGATGGCCAAAAGACTGTTGCCGGAAAATAGTCCGTTTGCGGCAACCCGTTCTTTAAGACAAATAGCACAGGAATTGATAAGTATTAAGTACTGGCAGGAGGAAGTGGATTGGTTATGGAGTCTAAAAGTTTGGGAGAGGAAATACGGCGTTATGTTAAAGGAGAAAACAATCGGGGTGAAAACCAGAAAGATTTGGTGGTATACCCATGGAAACCTAAGACGTGGGTACAGACTTTTAACATACGAGCAGGATCCATTCTTTGTTCACCTGGATAATCCTCTCATTAACCACTCGAATAATTCACTGGAAGGAGTAAACAGTCAGTTGAAACAAAAGCTTGGCGATCATAGAGGAATGAAGACCCAACAACAGGTGTCTTTTCTTTCCTGGTATCTCACATTTCAAAGGATAAAAAACAAACAGGAACTTAAGAAATTATGGGATGTGTGGAAAAGTGAGTTTTAAGCGGATTTACCAACACGAAATCTAACTTAAACGTACAATAGCTGGAACCGATACGCAATTGCGGGATTTTAGCGCTACTGATATAGGGGATCTAAGTAAACAACGTCTTATCCACGCTGAAGTGATTAGTGATCTTCGGGCGTTAGATAATGAAGGTATGGAAACTGTTGAATCTGCCTTAACTGCTTTAGGTGAGACTGTTGCCATTCCTGGTATTACTATTACATCAA
>JACREK010000149.1 GCA_016218275.1 Candidatus Gottesmanbacteria bacterium
GAGGGATCTTCCACGATGAAGATCTAGATTAACTAATCAGTACAGTTTTTATCAGTTGGAAGATCTCTCCACTCATCCACTAACGTGGAATCGGTCGAGATGACAAATATATTGAAGCTAAAGAAGTGCAGGTGGGTCAGCTTGCGGATCAGTTGACATTTGATTCATATATTAGGGATAATAGAGATAACCTGCCCATGGCAAAAATACTTCTTGGACTCGATATTGGCATGCAATCAATTAAGGCTGTGCAGATATCAAAAGATAAAAGCACAAGCACGCTTTTGGCTGCAGGTTATATCGCCACTCCTACAAAAGCTTATCTATCACAGACAGCAGCCGATGAACAGGAATTGGCCAATACCGTAAACCGCCTGGTGCATGACATGAAAGTTTCAACCGCAGACGTATCCGCGTCTCTCCCCACCAGTAAAGTCATTACCCGTGTAATTGAAGTTCCGAATATGTCCGATGAGGAGCTTTCTTCCAGTATCCAGTGGGAGGCGGAACAATTTATCCCCATGCCTCTTGTCAAAGTGAAGATAGATTATGCGGTTATAGACAAAAGTGAAGACAGCAAGAAAATGAAAATTCTGCTGGTAGCAGCGCCGATTGCCATAGTGGAGCGGTATATGAGAGTCATAACTGCCGCAGGCCTTAATCCCGTTTCTCTGGAAACTGAGATACTGGCTGACAGCAGGTGCATTACTCACAGTTTCCCCACTCTGACAAATGTATTGATAGTCACTTTTGGGGCAAGCAATACGGAAATTGCTCTTCTTCATGACCAGATTCTTATTTATACAAAATCTTATCCCATAGGCGGTACTACATTAACCCGCACCATTGCCGAAGAACTGGGTTTTGAACTGCCGCAGGCTGAGGAATATAAAAAAACATACGGTTTGGATGAGGATAAATTGGAGGGAAAAATCGGCAAAACCATAACGTCTCTTTTTACAAATCTGTTTACCGAAATGGAAAAAACAGTCGGTTATTTTAAAGAACAATATCCCAAAGAAGAATTAAAAACAGCCATTATCTCAGGCGGCGGGGCAAAGTTACCCGGACTGGTACTTTCAATAACCAAAAATTTAAGCATCGATTCACAGATAAACAATCCTTTTACCAATCTTTCCGTTGATCCCAATATACTGCCTACGCTCTCTCCCGATGCGCCAATTTATACCACAGTTGTTGGTTTGGCACTTAAAGATGTCACATAAGCGAATATGTCTAAAACCACCGTTAATCTAATCATTAAAAAAGAAAAAGAATCCCCTCTCTTGCGAAGACTTAAGGTGATCTTACCTGTGGTGGCGATCACCAGTTTAACCGCTTTCGCGATAGCTTTTTTTTCCTCTTTAATTTATTTAAACAACAACATTTTTCAATATAATCTTACCAAAAAGGAAATAGACAATTTAGAAAAGAAAATTTCCAGCCAAAAAGCGGCTGAAGGCATCTATACGTTTGCAGCGACAAGACTTGATATACTGGATAAGCTGTCTTATAAAAATCCCAATTTCCAAAACATTATTTCAGAGGTCAATAAACTGAATATTGAGGGTGTCAATCTGGTTTCAGCTTCATCGGATGACAAGGGAGCGCTTGCACTGTCATTTACCGCATCCTCTTCGGCTTCCATGGATAATCTGGTGGAACTGTTTAAAGCAAGCGAACAGAAAAAACTTTATTCCCAGATAGAAGCTCATGGCATAGTCCGCGAGAAAAAAGGAAACTATTTGTTGACTATAACGGCAAAAGCAAAAGATCTAGTATTAAAATGAAAAAAAGCAAAGATTATCTAAATTTTATCCGCCAATATGAAATTCTGATTGCATCATCAGCAGTTGTTTTGCTAGTTTTTATCCTAAGTTATGTTCTTCTCTTGCCCAACTTTTCCCGGGCGAATACAATTTTTAGGGAGCAGAGAACGCTTTCAGGAAGACTTGATAATCTGAAGAAAAAAGACTCCGCCCTCGTTGCTTTGGACTATCAGTATTATAAGGATAATTTTCCCAAAATAAGTAAAGTTTTACCGGAGAATAAAGATTACGTTTCCCTTTTTTCAACTTTTGACGATTTAGAAAGAAAAACCGGGGTTTCTATAGTCAGGACCGATTTTGCGCTGGGAGTGGTATCTACAGATTCGGGAAGACTTACTAGATCCCCCACATCTCTCGCTTTTCTTTTGCCGATTAATGTGGAAATGGTAGGAGGTTTGTCACAACTACGGAATTTCATCAAATCCTTAAATGATTTTTCCGGACGGTTTATCACAATTGATCAAATACAGTGGAATAAAAAAGGAGAAGGCATCTTTCTATTGTCATTGGGAGGGAAAGCTTATTTTTATCCGCTGCCCTCAACCTTGGGAAGTATTGATTCCCCTCTTCCCAAAATTGAAAGAATTGGGGAGAATATTCTTGCCAGGATTTCTCAGATTCAACTGGTAAGTGAAAGCGAAAGCGATTTGGATAAGATAACTGTAGGGAAAAAAGACTTGTTTCAGTGAGCTTGTCTTTGCCACCCCCCAATCTTTTTATGATTTCCGGAGAGGTGCACTAACCACCCCCACTAACCACCCTCCAGGTGGTCTAGCTTGACACCTCATTTTTCATGTGGTAGTTATTTATTAAATGACTACTTTTAGAAAAATAGTTTTGGCTAATAGGCAATTTTATCATGTATATAACCGCGGAGTAGA
>JACREK010000150.1 GCA_016218275.1 Candidatus Gottesmanbacteria bacterium
AAATTATCTCCCAATGTCATTTTAGTTTGCGGGGGTCGGACAAAAGGATTGGATTATAAAGTTTTTGCAGAAAAGATAAGAGATAAAGTCAAACATACCGTTGTAATCAAAAGCGAGTTGACTGCTCCCTTGGTGAAATTACTGCCGGAAGATTCGTATTCGGAAGCGTCCGATTTAAAAGAAGGAATCAATTCAGCTTTCCAAAAAGCAAAAATGGGAGATAAAATTGTGGTTTCACCGGCCGCAGCATTTTTCTACACAGATTTTATTAAAGGTAAAAAATCAATAAAAAGATTAGTTGAGGAATTATCTGAATTACAGAGGGATCCTGAAACAAGTTCAGGATGACCCACGACGTTGCGTCGGGGTCACTTTTCTTCCTCCAAAGGAGAAATTTTGATTGGATTTATCTCAACCACTTCACTTTCGCAACCGCACGCTGGGCATTCCGCAATTTTCCCCACCGTAATTGGCAAAGACAGTTTAAGAGGCGTATCGCATTCCGGACAGGAAATAGTTTGTTTATTATTTTGCGAAGTATTCATAGGAATAATATAATTGATTATCATTAAACCATATTTTGTATGGTAAAACAACACAAAAATCAAGACACACCGGTTGAAGTAAGAGCTCAGACTTCCGGACACGATATTCTTCGAACGAGGCTTAATGCCGAAGTGAGAAGTTCTCGCTGGAGTTTATCCCGAGCGAAGTCGAGGGACTCGAACAATAACGACTTTGTCAGTAAACGTGAGATGTTACCGGTTGAAAAGATTGAGAATATCTATTTCAAATGTGAGTATTTTAACCTTTCTGGTTCGGTGAAGGACAGAGGAATAAGTTTCCAGGTAGAAAAAGTTCTGCAGTCAGACGCAAAATCCGCGGTAATTTCTTCGTCAGGTAATGCTGCAATTTCTGCCGCTTATTATTGCCAGATGGCGGGGATAGACTTACAAGTTTTTGTTTCACCGAAAGTTAATCAGGCAAAACTTAATATATTGGAAAAACTAGGCTGTAAAGTGACTAAAACCGTTAAACCGATAAGCGCGGCAATCAAATATGCCAAAGAAAATAAATCGGCAAATTTACGCCAGTCAACCGATCCGAATGCCATTTTTGGTTATGAGAATATTGCTTATGAATTAAATGAGCAGGTGCCAGGAATTGATGCTATTTTTTTGCCGGTATCAAGCGGAACCACTCTGGCGGGTATTGCCTGCGGATTTCGTAAAATCGGATATCTTCCCTCATTTCATCTGGTCCAAACTGAAGCGGTACATCCGCTGGCATCTTTGTTTGATCATAAATTCATCCCAAGGAAAGAAAGTCTAGCCGATGCGATTGTTGCCAAGTTTACCCCAAGACATGATGAGATTTTAGAAATCATAAATAAAAGCAAAGGGTTTGGTTGGGTTATATCTGATAAGGAAATGAGAAATGCCAGACACTGGTTGCTATTGCACGATCTGAATTGTTCTTATGAAGGAGCGGCCGCACTAGCTGCGTTTTGGAAAGCAAAGAAGTCGGGTTTTAAATATCATAAACCCGTTTGCCTTTTGACGGGAAGATTTTATTGATATGAAAAGTTGGCAAGATCGTTTTTCAAAGAAAAGTATTTTTTATATTACGCCGGATGTAAAGCGGGGTATAGGGTTGGAGGGGATATTACCTAACTATCATATCATCACAACCTACGGCGATCCTCTTATACCGGTATTGCGAAATCAAGGCGCCAACATATTCTGTCTGAGTGAAAAGATAAGTTTTGACATTCAATCATTTAATAATTCCGGCAGACTTTTGGAAAATCCGCTAGTTGCCGAATATATCAGAAAAAATACGCTTGATACTCCTTATATCATTGTTTTTAAACCATCACTGAAAATTGATTTAATTTGCCAGCGTCTGGGCTATAGATCTTTGGTGAACAGTAGGGAACTAAACGATAAATTTGAAGATAAAATCAATTTTTGGCAACTTACCAAGAGATATTTTCCAAAATATTCTATTCCCGGAGGGATTGGTATTTTAGGTAAATTAAATTTTGCCGATTTAAAAAGTCAATTGGAGTTACCTTTGGTGATTCAGTTTTCCCACGGATGGGCGGGGAAAACTACCTTTTTTGTCCGAGATGAGAAACAGTTCCAAATTTTGGCGGGAAAATATCCGCTCGTAAAAGTAAAAGTGACAAAATATATAGACGGGTTTACAGTTTTAAATAATGCCTGTATTTATGGCGATAAAGTTCTGATAAGTCCTCCCGCAATACAGATAAACAATATAGCTAAATTAAAAGAAAAACCTATGGTGACCTGCGGAAGACAATGGCCTGTACGATTTACGTCGGAAAAACAAAACGGTATTATTGGAGAAATTACCAGTAAAGTCGGTTTAATGATGGGAAGGGCAGGTTTTAAAGGATTCTTTGGTTTGGATATTTTGGTAGGCAAACACGGTGATATATATTTGTCTGAAGACAATGCCAGATTTACCGCTTCATCCTCTTTTTATACAAAGCTTGAATTAGGTATGGACAAAACTCCTTTATTCATTTATCATCTGGCCGCCTTTTTGGGAGAGGACATTGGTGCTGATTATAAGTTTGACAGAGAATTATTCGGTTCCCAAATGATATTAAGAAATCAACAGGTGCAGCCGAAATTGCCCCCAGAAGTCAATTTTGGTGTTTTCCAACCGGCGGGCGGAAAATACAACTTAGTGCAAAAAGACTGTTACTCCCCCCAAAACCTTAAAGATGATCAGTTTATATTTATGAGAAGAACCCAAAAAGGAAGAAGCGGAGAGGATTTGGAATTGGCAAGGATTGAATGCCGTTGGGAAATACTGGAAACTCCGACTAGATTGGTAAACTGGCTGGAAAATTTAATAGTTTGATAAGCAGTTTACCGGTTCATCATATATAAAACGATCCCGTTTCGTTTTTCTACAGATTGGCAATCATCAAAACGGCAGCAATCCCCATAAAGAAAAAAGCAGTCCAAGCGAAAGTTTTACTCCATGTACTGCTTTTATATTTTCCGATAATCTTTTCGTTATCGGCAAGTCTGATGATAATCGCAATCAGGGGTACGGCAATAATGCCGTTTAAAATAGCAGTATAATAAAGCGCTTTTATGGGATTTATACCAATCAGATTCATTAAAGCACCGATAAATGTAGCCAGACCGATGGTAGCATAAAAGGCTTTTGCTTCGGTTAATTTTTTTGCCAGTCCCTCTTTAAATCCGAATGCTTCCGCAAATGCGTAAGCTACTCCTCCTGCAAGTATTGGGACGGATTGAAGGCCTATTCCTATAATTCCAAATGTAAAAAGAAGATAGGCAAAGTTACCAGCTAGCGGTCGCAGTGCCAGTGCCGCCTGTTGCGGAGTTTCTATATCGGTAATATTATTTACATGAAGAGTTGCAGCTGTAGTAAGTATAATAAAAGCGGAAATCAGATTGGAAAAAATCATACCGGCAGTGGTATCTTTCTGCATGTGTTTGATTTCGGTTTCCACCACTTCCGGTGATTCTTCAAATTCGGCAATTTTTCCTTCTTTGATTTCTTCTTCAACTTCTTCAGCTGCCTGCCAGAAAAAAAGGTAGGGTGAAATGGTCGTCCCCAAAAAACCGACAGTTGTCATAAGATAAGTCAGGTTCAGATCTATATGAGGAATTAAAGTAAATTTGACAACTTGCAGCCAATCTTGTTTTACTAAAAATGCCGTAAGACCATAAACCAACAAAGTAAGTCCCATCCACTTGAGATAGCGGGAATATTTATCATAAGGTACGAAAACTTCCATAAGCACGGTAAAAATAGTAACTGCTACCAGCCAAAATAAATACGGCAGACCGGCAATCATTGCCAGTGATGCTGCCATAATGCCCAGATCTGCACCGATATTTACCGTGTTGGCAATAAAAAGCAGCAGTATGGAGAAAACAAGCAGCTTTTTGGAATAATATTTTCTTATCGCACCGGCAAGACCCATTCCGGAAACCATGCCGATACGCCCACACATCTCTTGGACTGCAATCATCATCGGGGTCAAAAATAGAGATAACCAATTCAATTTATAACCGAATTGTGCTCCGGCGATGGAATATGTAGCGACACCTGAGGGGTCATCGTCTGCTGCTCCGGTAATAAATCCCGGACCAAGTCTTGCGAATTTTTGCTTGATAAAGCGCAGAAGCTTAATCATCGTATTATACTTATCAGTCTACTCCTCTATATTTATATATTTCAAGAGGAAAAGGTACGACTTCGCGTTATCAATTGGAAGGCATTCTCAGAGGGTCCTGCCCCCTCGACAAGCTCGGGGCAAGCGCTTTAGCTTTACACCTTTAG
>JACREK010000157.1 GCA_016218275.1 Candidatus Gottesmanbacteria bacterium
GGTAAAAAAAGGAGATTATATTCAGGTTGCCGGCAACATAGGTGTCGGAATACTTTCAAAAACAGAAGGACTGAAAGTCAGACAATTAATCAAATCATTAAACACATGAGAAAAGGTATCATATTCGCCCTCATTACCGCTTTAATTTCCGGCTTTTCTATTTTTTACAATAAACTGATAATTGTGAAAGGGATTGACCCTTTGGTATTTAATATAGTTAAAAATGGCGGTACAGCTTTCATCTTGTCACTTTTACTTCTTCATGTTCCCAAAGTTAATAAACTAAAATCTTTATCTATAAATCAGTGGAAAAAACTTTTGATAATAGGAGCAGTTGGGGGAAGCGTTCCCTTCATTCTTTATTTTGAGGGCTTGCGCACCGTATCGGCAGCCAATGCCAATCTTATCCATAAAACACTTTTCCTGTGGGTTGCGGCAATGGCTGTTCCCATCTTGGGTGAAAAACTGAATATCTGGCAGATAGCAGGATATCTTTTGGTGGCTTGGAGCAATCTTTTCATCGGCGGGCTATCAGGTTTTTCCGGGAGTATAGGAGAATATATGATTCTTGCTGCTACAATTTTCTGGGGTATGGAAAATATTATTGCCAAAATTGCTCTTAAAGATATAGATTCCCATATCGTTGCTTGGGGCAGAATGTTTATAGGATCACTGATACTTGTCAGTGTCGCTTTCTTTGAAAATAAACTGTCTTTAATAACCAAATTATCAGCCAATCAAATATTGCCTATTTTGGGCAGCATTTTGCTTCTTTGCGGCTATGTAATTACCTGGTATAAAGCTCTAAAATTTGCTCCGGCAACTGTTGTTGCCTCCGTGCTCATCCTGTCAACACCTATCACTAACGTCCTGACAGCTATTTTTATAAACCATGCATTTCTGCCGCAACCACAATTTATTAATTTAATCTTTACAATTCTGGGACTGACTTTTATCATCCGATTTCTTCCTGCTCTAATCTTAAAATGGACGTAACTGGTCTTTCTCTTTGCACCCGCTATTCTTACCCACCCAATTCTTTATCACTTTGCGGACCTGATAAACAAGAAGATTTGAGATGGTATTCCGGTAGTCTCCAGGCAGATAAAGGCACGGTTGAAATTCTCACCCTATTCTCTACTCTCTATCCTTATCTGCGGCTGATTGCTGAAGAAAATAAAATATCCGATCCTTTTGACAAAAGAGTGGTAGAAGCTTACTGGATTGGGAATCAACTTTTAAAAAATATTCCTCTAATCCGATTTGCCCGGCATCTTTCAGATAAGCTTTTGCTGCGGAAAAAAATGAAAATTGCTGAGTTGGAGAAAATTATGGAAAAACTTGTTGCCGGCGGACTCCCTTATCATGCTTTTCATGTTACAAATATTTATAAAAGGACAGGGCATCTGAATACTCCCCACACGGTAGAAACAATGGATGCCTGCATCATCAACTGGGGAAAAATTGACATGATAAGAAATAATTTGGTAGAAGTGACTACCCAAAGTCTTCAGATTATCAACAAAAAGCTCGGCTTTGGTAAATCAATTAAACGTAATCTGATGCTGCAAGGTGAAAAAGATATTTTAAAAAGCCAGCTGAAGACAGGTAATTTTATTTCTTATCACTGGGGTTATGTTTGCGATAAACTGACTTCTCTGCAACTTCATAATCTGATGAAATACACCAGTCTTGCCCTAAAACTTGCAAACTCTGATATTGCCTTATGAAAAAGAGTGTCTTTTATCTCGGAAATCCATTGTTAAAAGCCGACAATTTACAGATAAGACTCATTTGGGATTTAAAGAAACTTTTTCCTGATTTATCTTTCATTCATTTCGATCCTACCGAGGAATTTCCGGAAAAAATTCCGGAAAATCTAATCCTTATCGATACGGTAATAGGCATAGAAAAAGTGATGTGCTTTAATGATTTAAATCAGTGGAGTATTTCACCAAGAAATACAGTCCATGATTTCGATCTGCCAGTAAGTCTGGGGCTGCTACAGAAATTGGGCAAGCTGAAAAAAGTAACAATTATTGGAGTTCCTGCAAAAGGAACAAAAAGTAAAGTTGTAAAAGAAATCGTAGAAATATTACTCCAAATTCCTCCACCGTCCGAGGAGTGCATACGCACACCTCGGAGGTGTCTT
Source organism: Candidatus Gottesmanbacteria bacterium (assembly GCA_016218275.1). Taxonomy (GTDB): domain Bacteria; phylum Patescibacteriota; class Microgenomatia; order 2-02-FULL-39-11; family 2-02-FULL-39-11; genus JACREK01. The sequence goes on from JACREK010000157.1 coordinate 2,153, forward strand.
AAGGCTGTCTTTGGATAGAGGTGAATAATAACAATTATTCTTCTTTTACTACCCATTTTTCCAAAGCTTTCCTTAACTCTGGGTGATTTTTTGCATATTCTTCAAGAGGAATATTTTTTGTGGCTGCGTCAAAAGCCTGGACTACTGCCACAGCTCCTGCCTTTGATCCGTCCGGATGTCCGTGTATTCCCCCGCCAAAATTGCACAATACATCTTTTCCCAAAAGTCTTACAAGGTCCGGAACATGACCCGGATGAAGTCCGCCTGAGGCGGTCGGCAGGACTGTTTTTAGACCATACCATTCTCCACGCAAAAAATTATCAATTGCCAATACCTCTTCTTTTCCGCCTTCCATCTTACCTACTATTGTCCCTGTGTGAAGCGAGTCTACTCCAGATAGCCTTGCCAATTTGGCAATCACCAGCATCGAAATTCCGTATTGTTTTGATCTGGTGAAAGCTGCGTGCATGGCCCTATGCGCGTGAATAATTTTGCCGAAATTTTTATTTCTTATCCCGCAAACTGCCGCAAATCCGCTGGTTAAAATATCTATCATCAGGCAATTGCCGTTCTTTGCAACAACATACTCCGCACGCTTAAGCATTTCGTCATAAGAAGCGGTAATATTGTAAGCGTAGATTTTTTCACTTCCTTTTCCCAAAAATCCACTCCTTTTCATCTGACTTGTCCCTTCATCGACTCTATTGTAAAAAGAATTGTAAGACTGACTGGTAAGATTTTCATCATCTTTTACCAAGTCTACTCCCGCCTCAAATACATCCAATGCCGCATTCATATGCTCGACATGAGACAGTCCCAATTTAGGCTTAATTATCGATCCGATTAATGGCCGGTTGGAAATTCCGGTAATTTTCCTTATTCCCGCTATGCCAAAGAAGGGACCAGGAAATGATTTTATAAAAGTTTCCGGAAAATCGATATCCAAAATACGAAGAGCGGAAATTTCCAGCAAACCAAATATATTGCCGGCAATTGAAGAAAGAAGCTGAGGGATATTTCCCGGTTCAAACAGTTCCAGAGGATAAGCAATTTTGACGGATCCCGTCTTTTCATCCGCTTCAAATACTTTCCCGTGCAGTTTGTCCCAAAGAGTTTTTCCCTGCAAATTTACATCCGTCCATGTACCAACGGAAGATTCTGCAGCTACTCCTCCTGCAGTTCTGTCAAAAGGCTGCCCTTCGGAATGTAGAAAAAAAGTGACAATAATGTAATTTTTCTTATCAATTGATTCGCCAATCGCAAGATATGATCTATACGGATTTGCCATAATTCTATTTTAAAAAGGAGTTACGCAGTAAATTACTGTCCAGCTTGTCATTGCGAGGAGTGTAACGACGAAGCAATCTTTATTGATATAGATCGCCACGTCCCGACGTTACGTCGGGACTCGCGATGACAAGGATGCGTAAGTCCAGTTTAAAAAAGGATATAATGAATAAGTTTGATTTTCAATATCTTTTCCTTCCAGCAGTCCTTTCTCGCAAATAAGCTTTATATCAAGTCGGTAAGGTATAAAATCAAAGGCCGGTGCATAAAAAGAAAGATTTTTGGGAGCATCCGGCCAGATCTCATAACCTCCCCTTTGTTCGATAATGGAAGGCAGATAAGGTCTGGGGTCGTATTTTAATAATACACTTAAACAATATAAAGGTATATTTCTCCTCTCTGCTGCATATGCAATCCCTAAACTGCCTACTTTATTTACGAATCCATTTTGGCTTAAAAGATCTGCTCCTATAAAAAC
>JACREK010000158.1 GCA_016218275.1 Candidatus Gottesmanbacteria bacterium
CTGTTTTGTTAGTAGTAATATTTCTGGTAATTTTGGCCGTAAGGTCATTATTTAGCAATAAACCAGAAGTGACTGAGGTAGATCCGACACCCACAATAGTATTGCCTACCGTTTCAGAAAATATTAAAGTCGATCTTACTCCCTTATCTGGAAATAAAGCGGTTAAGTTAAATATAAAAGGATTGACACCGGAGATGGAGTCGGTTGAATACGAATTGACCTATGTGACCGGAAACGGACTTCCCCGCGGAGTTTTGGGTAAAATCAATTTAAAAGGTGAAAAAGAAATCACCAGGAGTGATATTGTTTTAGGAACCTGCAGCAGCGGAAAGTGTGCCTATGACAGCGGTGTTACATCCGTAAATCTTTCCCTTAAGTTCAACAGTGCTGCCAAAGCTTCCGTATTTCAAAAAACATATTCTTTGTAAATGCTTAATATTCTTACTCTTTCAGTTGGGCAACTTCAAACCAACTGTTATCTAGTTTTTGGCAAAAAAAGTCACTCTTCCTTAATCATTGATCCGGGGGATGATGCAGATTATATCATCAAAGTCTTATCTGATAAGAAAATAAAACCAATAGGCATAGTTGCCACTCACGGTCATTTTGATCATCTTTTAGCGGTGACGGAGTTGAAGCTAACTTTTCAGATTCCATTTTATCTAACTCAAAAAGACGAATTTCTGCTTAAAAATATGAGAGCTTCCGCCAAACATTTTTTGGGAATAGACGCAGATCCTCCGGCAGATGTCGATAAATTTATCAAACAAGGCGACTTTTTTGCACTGGATAATACAAGACTTGAGGTTATGGAAACTCCCGGACATACTCCGGGGAGCATTTGTCTTTATAATAAAAGTGAGAGTATTATTTTTTGCGGAGATTTACTGTTTTCTGGCGGCGGTGTGGGACGGAGTGATTTTTCTTACAGCGATAACCTGTTGCTTTCGAAGTCTCTCGAAAAAATACTGAAACTGCCCAAAAACACGCGAGTCTATCCCGGTCACGGCCAGAAATTCTGGTTGGCAGATTGGAAAAAGTGATTAAAGTTGAAAAGATTACGATTTATTGCTAGACTACATATTATGTTTACACTGAGCGACAGAAAGGTTTACCCTGAGGAGCATCAGCGACGAAGGGAGCGAATGTGTTTACACTGAGCGACTGAAAGGAGCGAATGTGATTTACCTGGACATCAGTGACAGTGCCATAGAGGCAGTTTTGACAAGTGACAATATTCTAGGCGGAGAAAAAATTACTTCTTGCGCACGAAGTGAAATTGCCGATGGTCTTGTGATTAACGGTCTGGTTGTTGATCCGGAGAAGTTAGCAAAAGTTGTTCAGGAGATATTTACTTTGGGATTCCCCAAAGCGATTTCCGATAAAAATGTTGCCATATCCATCTCTGACAAACAGGTGGTAACTCATAGGTTTGCGCTTGACCGGGAGATGAAAGAAGCGGAAATCTCAGAGTATGTAGTAGAGCAGGCTAAAAAAATTCTGCCTTATGATCCTTCTGAACTGGATAACTTTTTCAAGGTTGTTGGTCATACTTCTTCAGGTAAACAAGTTTTATATACAGCTTGTGCCAAAAATACTATTGTTCATTTTGCCAGGTTTGTGGAACTGTTGGGGATGAAATTGGTATTTTTATCCGGAAGATCATTTGCCATATATGAACTTGTAAAGACTTTGATAGGCAGTGAGGAAAAAATACTCTATGCCAATTTGGATAAAAAGAATGCGGAATATCTGCTGTTGGATATTTTCGGTCCGGTAAATGCCAATTTCAAAAAATTGGGAGTTAAAACTTTTACTGCGGAAACAAAAAGTGTAGCAGCCGATTTTGAAAAAGAGCATGAATTTAAAATCTCCAAACTTATTCTGGGAGGGTCGCATTCTCTGGATATTGTTCCTGCGGAGATTGCCGAGACAGTCGGAATACCGGTGGTAAAAATGACCGAAGTGATAGATGATTTATTGGCAAAGTTAAAAATTGATTTACAGACGGGCGGAATATCCAACATGCTTTTTGCCTATTCCATGGGATTGATGCTTCTTACCCATGCCAAGTCGCCATCCAATTTTGCCCAGGATTTGAAGGCTCTTTCACAAGCTTCCCCGGTGCCGGAAACAGTATCAAAAAAAGAAGAAATCAAGGAAGAAAAAGCAGCAGCAGGAAAAGAGGATAAAAGCGAAAAGGAAATGATAGAATCTTCTGTTATGGCCGATCAAGTGGTTGAATACAAACCTACTGGTATGGGACGGATTTTTGCTCATAAAATATTATTGGTAGTTATAATAATAGTTTTGTTTCTTGGTGGAGCGTTTTTTGTCTTTGGCAAGAATATGCAGGTAATCCCTTTCATTAGTAGTCCGACTGCTACACCTGTTCCAACAGTTGAGCCAACTCTTACACCAACCCCTACAATTGACCCTTCACTTAAAAGAAGTGATCTAAAGCTTTCTATACAGAATGGAACTACAAAAACTGGTTATGCCAAAGATACTGCTGATTTTCTTGCAAAAGCAGGCTATAACAATATAGCCAAAGGCAATGCCGACAAAGATACATACGAGAAAACGGTGATAAAAATCAAAGCTGCCAAGAGAAACTATCTGCCGCTTATTGTCAACGACCTCAAAGACAAGTTCGACACCTCAACAGTTGAAGACCTGGATGAAGAAAGTAGTTATGACGTAGTTGTTATCCTCGGCAGTAAATAATCCGCTTTAATTTTCTCACTGATCAAAATAAGAATAATCAAAGATATCCTATCTCTAGTGTCCACGAGTTTCGCCCTTTTGCCATTATCCACCTCGGATGGTAGCCCGAAGGGATTCCTCCGAGGTGAAATTGCTGGGCAAGCCCTTCACCGTCCGAGGAGTCCTTCGGACACCTCGGAGGTGTTTTAACCGAAGTGCGAAACTCGTAGTGTCTTCTAGTGGTGTTTGACCCCTTGACAGGAGGGGTTTTTAGTATCAGAATGGAATAAAATGGAGTTATATGGTGCATAAAGGAGATTCAAAAAAATGCTCTTAGGAACTTACGAGCCGAATTTAATCGGTAAAAATCGCTTAGTCCTTCCCGCAAAATTACGTAAGGAAATAAAGGGAAACCGATTAGTTTTAGCGGTAGGCTTTGAAGAATGTATTTTGGGTTTTGAGGAAAAAAAATGGCAAGAGGCAACGGCAGCAGATTTAGCTAAACCATTATCTGACCCGGAAGGAAGAAATCTTCGCCGAAGAATGTTTAGTCAAGCGGTGCAAGTTGAGTTAGATAGCCAGGGAAGACTGGTTGTTCCCGAAAATCTTACCAGCAGGGGAGAATTCAAAGATGAAATTGTCGTTATAGGTGCGGGAGATCACTTTGAAATATGGGAAAAAAAGAGGTGGGAGGAGTACCGGTCAAGTACGTTAAAAACCGGGTAAAATCATACTGCCTATGATTTTACCAACAAAATATCACTTACCGGTACTCCTTCCGGAGGTATTGAACGGGTTGAAGATTAAAAAAGGAGAAAGGTATATAGATGCGACTTTAGGCGATGGGGGATACACTTTCGAGATTTTGAAATGGGGAGGAGAGGTGTTGGGTATTGACACAGATGAAGATTCAATTAGATATGTTAAAGCGAAATTAGAAACGCCCAAAGGGCGCCCGAATTGGAAGTTAGAAGAAAAGAAAAATTTATATTTAGTACACGGGAATTTTGCAGATTTGACAAGAATAGCGAAAAAGTTTGGTTTTGATAAGGTATCCGGAATACTTTTTGATTTGGGCATGTCGACTTACCAGTTAGAGCATTCCGGACGCGGTTTCTCATATATGGGAGATGAGCCGCTGGATATGCGGATGGACGAAAGACAAAAGATAACCGCATCAGATATTATAAACAACTGCACAAGAGGAGAACTTTATGAAATATTTACTAAATTTGCTGAAGAACTCCATTCTGGGGCAATTGCTGCAGCTGTTCTTCGCACCCGTACCCTAAAGGGACGCATAGAAAGGACGAAGACACTAAGGGCAGTTGTGGAGGAGGTATTGCGCCAGGTTTATCCCGGCATTCGGCAAATGGAGTTTGAAAAAGTCAGAAATGGTACGCTTGCCCGTATATTTCAGTCTTTGAGGATTTCTGTCAATAACGAAATTGAAAATTTAAAAAAAGGACTTGTTCAAGCGGAAAAATTGTTGATGCAAAAAGGAAGATTGGTTGTCTTAAGCTATCATTCTTTGGAGGATAGAGTAGTAAAGAAAATACTTAAAGAAAGCGACCAAGAAGAAAGATTGAGGATATTGACTAAAAGACCGATAACTGCAAGTTATGCGGAAATAAAAGCAAATCCAAAAGTACGATCGGCAAAGTTGAGGATTGCCGAAAAATATGTTTAATACAGAAAGCAAAACATTACCTGTAAATATCTTTTTATTTTTGTTTCTTTTGATTCTCTCTGCTGTCCAAGTGGCGATGCTCAATAAGTTTTCTATAATTGGTGCGAAATTAAATTCAGCCGATCAGCAAATAGAGAAAGTAGAAGGAGAAAATGGCCTTTATAGCGAAAAAATAGCCTCTGCCTCATCAATTGCCTCTATTTCCCAAAAAGCACAAAATATTGGTTTAAGCCAAACTCCGGCTCTGCTTTCCTTGGATACACCGCTTCCGGTTGCTTATGACTTACGGTTAAATCCTTGATATGGAGAAAAGATTGGGATTTGTCCTCATATTCTTTTTAGGCATATTTCTCCTGATACTGGTCAAATTATTTTATTGGCAGGTACTGTCATCCGATAGTTTAGGGGGTTTGGCAGAGAAACAGAGATTATCAACTATCCCAATTAAAGCTGCGCGCGGAAGAATTCTTGCCTCGGACGGGAGTTCCTTGGTGATAAATAAAAGAGCATATGGAGTTTATCTTGAGCCAAAAAAAATAGATGATAAAGATAAAATAATTTCAGTTCTGTCAAAAGAACTGGAACTGCCGTCTTCCTCAATTTCGGCAAATCTTTCCAACAGCTCTTTATTTTGGATACCTGTTGCGCACAAAGTAGACGAAGAAAAAGTTGAAGACCTGAAAAAATTCAATTTAAAAGGCTTAACTTTTATGGACGAGCAAAAACGATTCTACCCGGAAAGTTCGATGGCAGCACATCTTTTGGGTTTTGTAGGAAAAAATGCCAAAGGGGAGGATCAAGGATACTTCGGAGTGGAAGGCTATTATGATGAGCAGTTAAGCGGAAGAGACGGGGTACTTATGCAGGACCAGGATGCTTTGGGAAATCCGATCCTTTCAGGCAACAGGCAGAATATTCCTGCTGAGGACGGAAGAGATCTTATTCTTTATATTGATAAAACAATTCAATATATTGTTGAAAGCAAACTTAAAGAAGGTATTGAAAAATATGGAGCCAAAGGAGGGTCTGTTATCGTAATGGATCCTTCAACCGGTGGTATTTTAGCGCTTGCCGCTTATCCTGCCTATGATCCGGGAATATTTTCTAAGTTTCCCTCAGAATATTATAAGAATCCAACCATTGCTTCTTTTTATGAACCAGGGTCAACTTTTAAAGTTCTTGTGATGGCTGCGGCAATAAATGAGGGTAAAGTCACTGCGGGGAAAAAATTTAACGAAGACGGCCCGGTGGAAATTGGAGGATATACCATAAATACTTGGAATCAGAAATATCATGGAGAAATTACACTGTCTCAGGTTTTGGAATATTCGTCAAATGTAGGAATGGTTTTTGTGGAAAAGCAACTGGATAAAAATGTATTTTTGCGTTATATAAAAGATTTGGGTTTCGGTAATTTAACAGGAGCGGATCTTCAGGAAGAATCAACTCCACAGCTTCGTCCTGCCAACAAGTGGTATGAGATAGATTATGCCACGGCCTCTTTTGGACAGGGAATAGCCACCACACCTCTGCAAATGATTGCCGCTGTTTCTGCTATTGCCAATGGAGGAAAATTGATGGAACCGCATGTAGTGAAAAGCATAAAATTGGCAGATGGAAAAATGATTAATACCGCTCCCAAAGTAAAAAAAATTATTTATTCGAAGGAAACAGCCAGTGTTTTGAAGGAAATGATGGTTTCCGCTGTAGACAAAGGCGAGACAAGGTTTCTGAAGCCGGCCGGATTTCGGATAGCCGGAAAGACTGGTACAGCTCAGATACCCATATCCGGCCATTATGATACGGAAAAGACGATTGCTTCTTTTGTAGGTTTTGCACCTGTGGATAAACCTAAATTCTTGATGTTAGTGACGATACGGGAGCCCACTGCTTCTCCTTGGGGTTCAGAGACTGCTGCACCGATATTTTTTTCCGTAGCCCGGGAGATTTTCCCGTATCTTAAAATTTCCGCAACGGATTAAATTCTGCTATAATTAAGGACATTCGCGGCATGACTTTCTTTTTCAAGAATTTTTTACACCTGTTTATCGCAGGACTGGCATGTATATACTATAGGTTTCCAGCACGACAAATACTGGTGATAGGAGTGACCGGAACCTCTGGTAAGACCACGACCGCTCATCTCATTTATGAAATTTTAAAAAACGCCGGCAAAAAAGTTTCCCTCGTATCGACAATTGAAGCTGTAATAAACAACACTTCCTATGACACAGGTTTTCATGTCACCACTCCATCACCTTGGGCACTGCAAAAATTCATCAGGAAAGCAGTCGATGGAAAAAGTAAATATTTTGTTTTGGAGGTTACTTCTCATGCGCTCTCTCAAGCAAGAGTTTTCGGCACCTCAATTGACATAGGCGTTGTTACGAATATTTCCCATGAACACTTGGATTATCATAAGACGCGGGAAAATTACAGGATGGCAAAAGCAAAAATTCTTCGCGGAGTAAAATACAGCGTGATAAATCGCGATGATTCCAGTTTTCCCTTTTTAGTAAAAAAAGCAGACGGAAAAGTGGTTACTTTTGCAACTGATTCAGAGGCTGATTATACCCAAGAAAAGCTTAACTTAAAGCCGTCAATTCCGGGAAAATTTAACCTGCAAAACTGTCTGGCTGCGGCAGCGGTTGCTTCGATACTCAAGATTGATAAAGATACAATCGCCAAATCAATTACAAAATTTAAAGGTATTGCCGGACGGATGGAAAAAATTGATGCTAAACGTCCATTTGATATCTATATCGACTTTGCCCATAAACCGGATGCTTTAAAACAGGCACTTTTGACGGCAAGAGATGAAACTGAAAATAAACTTATTGTAATATTTGGTTGTGCGGGACTTCGCGATAGGCTGAAACGTCCGATGATGGGAGAAATTGCGGCAAAACTGGCCGATTTTACAATACTTACCGCAGAAGACCCCCGGACTGAGGACGTAAGAGATATTATCGGACAGATTGCTGACGGAAGTCTTACAGCAGGCGCAGAAGAAGAGAATAAAAAAGACAAGA
>JACREK010000159.1 GCA_016218275.1 Candidatus Gottesmanbacteria bacterium
AGGGGAATCCGGCAGGCCTTTCAGGGAAGATACAGTTGATAAAATAAAAAGAATAAGAGAGGTTGATTTAGAAATCCCAATTGCAGTTGATGGGGCCATGAATGATGTGAATGCCAAGAAAGTGGTTACTGCTGGAGCTACAAGAATAAATTCGAACTCTTTTATCTTTGGCGCAGACGATATAAAAGGCGCTATTGAGATACTTAAAAACATAACTGTCATTGCGAGCAAAGCGAAGCAATCTGTAACTATTAATGACCCAGTCTAAAACCTATTTTGTATATATTGCAACCAATAGGACTAATCGCGTATTATATACAGGAGTTACTAACAATCTTATAAAGCGAATGTTTGCCCACAGAAGTAAACTAGTTTCAAGTTTTACTTCAAAATACAAAATTCAAAATTTGGTTTATTATGAGTTTTTTAAAGATATAATTGAGGCAATCAGAAGAGAAAAACAAATAAAAGGAGGATCTAGGCAAAAAAAGATTAACCTTATAAAATCAATAAATCCTAGTTTTAAAGATTTATATAGTGAGATAATTTGAGGAGATTGCGGAGCTTGTCCTGAGCTGTCATAAAGATTGCTTCGTCATGAGTTATCACTCATTCCTCGCAATGACAGCGAAGGATCTCTCCTCGCAATGACAACTCAATTATGGACATTAGCAACCTTACCAAGCTTGCAAAACTGATTAGATATTACATCCTCACTATGACCACCACCGCCGGCAGCGGTCATGCTTCTTCATCACTCTCTGCAGTGGAATTGATGACAGCTCTTTTTTTTACAGAATTTCGTGCTGATTTGGATAACCCTGATAATTCTAATAATGACAGACTGATTTTTTCCAAAGGACATGCCAGCCCACTTTTTTATTCTCTTTATGCGGCAGCGGGAAAACTGACTCTTGATAATCTTTTAAAATATCGCAAATTTGAAAGCCCTCTGGAAGGTCATCCGACTTTGGAATTTCCTTATACTGAAGCGCCAACTGGCAGTCTTGGACAGGGATTGTCTATAGGACTTGGAGAAGCGTTAGCGCTTCGCAATCTGACGGGTCCTGCCACTCGAGTGTCCCAAACTACGCTTCAAAATCGCTCCACTTCGTGGGGCTCAAGGCCGGTGAAGCTCCGTTTGGGAGGCCCTCTCTCGCGTCACCCGTCAGATAATCCCAATGTTTTTGTTCTTCTGGGAGACGGAGAGATGGCGGAGGGGAGTGTTTGGGAGGCAATCCAGGCGGCAGCTTTTCGCAAAGTGGATAATTTGGTTGCGATTCTTGATGTAAACAGGCTAGGGCAGAGCCAGGAAACCATGTTTGGACACGATCTTTCTGCCTATAAAAAAAGGTTTGAGGTCTTTGGATGGAGAACAATAGTAGTTAAAAACGGACACGATCTGAAACAGGTTTTGAAAGCTTTTAAAAAATTGAGAACTCTAACCGGTCGGGGTAAACCAGTTGTTATCATTGCCAAAACTTTCAAAGGATACGGTATAAAAGTTTTACAAAACCAGGATAATTGGCATGGGAAACCTATCCCGCCTGATTTATTAAAACAAGCATTAAGTGATCTTGGTAAAGTGGATTTAGACGTGAAGGGTATTATGCAAAAACCGATTGGCAGGCGGGAAATTTCAAATTTCAAATTTCAAATTTCAAATAAAATCCAAAATCCAAATTATAAATTTCAAAAAAGAAATTATAAGATTGGAGAGTCTGTAGCTACAAGACAAGCTGCTGGTGATGCGTTGACAGAACTTATGGACAAATATCCGCAAGTAGTTGTTCTGGACGGTGATGTGAAGAATTCTTTATACACGGAGAATACGCAAAAAGCTCATCCGGACCGATTTTTTGAGATGTTTATTGCCGAGCAAAATATGACTGGTGTAGCAGTGGGGCTTTCGCGCCGTGGATATATTCCCTTTGTGACAACATTTTCCGCTTTTATGACGCGGGCTTTTGATCAGATAAGGATGGCGGGACTTGGAAAGGCAAATATCAAGTTTATCGGCTCTCATGCCGGAGTATCAATCGGAGAAGACGGTGCATCTCAGATGGGACTGGAAGATTTATCAATGTTCAGAAGTGTTTTTGGAAGCACGGTACTTTATCCGGCGGATGCGGTTTCCGCGCAAAAATTGGTTGAGGAAATGATAAAAAGACAAGGAATTTGTTATCTTCGCGTTGCCCGTCCGGTAACACCGGTTATTTATGAAAATAGTGAGGAGTTTCCCATTGGTGGAAGCAAAATACACACTTTGTCATCGCGATCCGCCAGCTGGCGGAGTGGCGATCTCTCTAATAAGATTGCTTCGTCCCGCAAGAGCGGGACTCGCAATGACAAGAAAATCGTTATTATAGCTGCCGGCGTGACACTTTACGAAGCGTTAAAAGCTCAAGCAGAATTAGAAAAAGATGGAATAGAGGCGATAGTGGTTGATTGCTATTCAGTAAAGCCAATCGATAAAAAGACTCTTAAAAATCTTGTCAGATCAAGCTTTGCAAGAGGTACTCTTGCAAATGGCGTCCCAATAATTACCGTCGAAGATCACTGGTCTGAAGGAGGATTGGGAGATGCGGTTCTGAATGTTTTTAGCGAAAATCCGGAAGTGAAAGTTTACAAATTAGCTGTGTCTAAGATGCCTCATTCAGGCAAACCGCAAGAGCTTTTGGATTTTGAAGAAATATCAGCGAAAGCGATTGTAGAAAAAGTAAAAGAAGTTTTTTAATTTTTATAATCATTATAACTTTTATAACAATTATAAATGGATAAAAAATTTTCAGCAAAAATCTTTATTGACGGCGGGGAGCCGGAAGAAACAAAAGAAGCAAAAAAGCTGCTGGGTTTCTTGGATGGACAGACGACCAACCCGACACTCATTGCGAAAAATTTGGCCGCTTCCGTAAGTAGTGCAAAGTTGACACAAGATGAAGCTTTAGGCGAATACAAAAGGATTGCCGGAGAGATAAGCAAAATTATTCCTCATGGTTCTGTCTCAATTCAAGTCTTTGCCAATGGCAAGACTGAGTCAGAAGAAATGTTGAGTCAGGCCAGAGAAAGAACCAAATGGATTCCCAATGCCTCAATAAAATTCCCTTGCAATGCCGAAGGTTTGAAAGCGGCAAGTGTTGCTTGCAAAGAAATGCCTATCAATATCACTCTTGTTTTTACCCAGAGTCAGGCGGCAGCGGTCTATGAAGCGACTCTTGGCGCTAAACATCCTGTTTTTATCTCTCCTTTTGTAGGAAGACTGGATGATAGGGGAGAAAATGGCATGGATGTAGTATCAAACATGATAAAGATGTATCAATCCGGCGATAAACATGTTGAGGTACTTACTGCCAGTGTAAGAAATATAGCTCACATACTGTACGCTTTATATTTGAAATCAAATATCGTTACCGTTCCTTTTAAAGTTTTCCGGCAATGGGCGGATAAAAACTTTATGCTGCCGGCAGAAAATTTTGTCTATAATCCCGGAAATCTTAAAGCTGTTCCTTTCCGAAAAGATATAATGCTTGGCAAACCGTGGCAGGAATATGACCTCTTTCATGATCTTACAGATATTGGGATAGAGAAATTTTCTGCTGACTGGAATTCTTTAGTTCAATCTTCTTGATATTTATTTATAACTGATTTGTGTTTAATAAACAAAAACTGTCCCTTGCCAAAGAAGCAGAGAGAAGAGGTGAGCCAAAAACAGTATTTCTGCCAGTCAATGGATCTTATTACAGTCAGGTATCGGGCAGAATATTTTCTATAGTCAGAAAATACATTCGTGTAGTTGAACAAACAAGCATTGATGAGGCTTATTTGGATCTGTCATTTTGCGATGATTCTTCGTCTGGTATGAAATTTTTCGGACTCTGCAACTCCCTTCGTTCGTTTCACTCTCTCAGGGCAAGCGCGTTTACCCTGAGTTTACGAAGGGCTCAAATGCAGAGATCCTCAAAATTTATATTTCTATCTATAATGAGATCAAATCACTTGTTTTAAAGTGGAAGTAATTAATACTTGATACAGGACTTACGCAGTCTAGCTTCAAATGGGATCCTGAAATAAATTCAGGATGACATCTGGTTTAGAATGTCTTGTCATGCTGAACTCGTTTCAGCATCTATTGGAAGTGCGTAAGTCCTGCTTGATACTTAATACTTAATACGTAATACTATATTCAACGTGGCGAAATTTGTTCCTGATGTCAAAACACAAAGATGGATAGTGATTGCGCCTGTCCGCTCCGACAGACCGGATGAAAACGGAGTAGCGGTTAAACCTGCCTGCCCGTTTTGCCAAGGGAATGAAAATTTGACTCCTCCGGAAGTCTATAGAATTGGCGGAGAAGGAGAGTGGAATAAACCGGGATGGAAGATAAGGGTAGTGCCGAATAAATTCCCCATAACCGATATTCATGAAGTAATTATCCACAGTCCGGATCATAAAAAAGATATCGAAGATTTTGACATTGACTATGTGGAGATGCTTTTGAAAGTTTACCGGTCAAGATTTCAAACGCATTTAAACGACGGTCAGGTGATGATTTTTTCCAATCACGGCGAGCATGCCGGAGCATCTTTGTCTCATCCTCATTCTCAACTGGTTGTTATCCCGAAACAAATAAATTTGGATGCTTTGGTGCGGGAACCTGTACAGAATATCATAGATGACAATAATTTCTTTGTCACTTATTGCCCCGATTTTTCCCAATGGCCTTATGAAGTGTGGATTGCTCCCAAAAAAGAAGGGACTATATTTTCGGATGTGACTGATGAAGAGGTAAAAGACATGGCGGTTATTTTGCAAAGGGCTTTAAAACGATTGGGAGTCAAATATAGGGAGCCTGCGACAAAAAAGATACATGGGGCTTTGCCTTTTGCCTATAATTTCTACATCCACCACGCTAAAAATTGGTTTATCCGAATTATTCCAAGGCTGATACATCGTGCCGGTTTTGAATTGGGGACAGGACTTTCGGTCAATGTGGTAGATCCTGCCACCTCGGCAAAAGAATTGAAAGAGATAGAAATATAGCGTTATACCGTTGCGCTTTTTTGCTGAAGTCCGAGTAGCCAAAGGATTGCTTCCTTTTTGTATCTTCTGTCTCCCCGGGAATTGATTCTTATAGCAGGCAGTTTTCCGCGTTTACCCCATCTTTTGATCGTCAGGGGAGAAACGCGCAGGATTTTGGCAACCTCACGTACTGTGAGTAGATCTGGCCATTCATCTCCAAGTGCCATAGGTTATTTCCTTTTAAGAGGCAGAACTTTAATAACAAA
>JACREK010000153.1 GCA_016218275.1 Candidatus Gottesmanbacteria bacterium
ATAGCAGCAAAATGCCAGTTATAAATCCTGCCGTGATATATAAATTTCCTCCGAACAACAACTGCGCAATAACCTCACGCCAAAAGGAAAAAAGGCTAAAATTATCCGGGGATAGATTTTTCTGCTGGGAGAGAAAAAGCAGTGTATCTCTTCATTTTTTGTTTTATTCTACCATGAAGGAGAAAAGATCACTCTCTCGACTAAATAATGTATACCCTTCTTACTGTATCCGCCAACTGGCGGATCAGTCTAGAAGGGTATATACTGATTGCAATCTCAAGTGCAAGAAGTATATGAGAGAGGCAAAAGCATCCTGCCCGGCAAGTATTAGTCTTATTTTCAAAGCTTGCCCTGATAAAAATCCTTATAAAACGGGCTCCACCGGTGTGGGATTTACTGTTGATAAAAAGGTGAGTGTCCGAGTGAAACCATCTGTAAAAAATAGAGTTCTGTTCAATGGAAAAGAAATTTCTTTTCCCACTGTTTTTGCTGTTTTGGAAAAATTTAAAAAAACTGCCGAGGTAAACATCACTTCCTCTCTTCCTTTAGGTTTCGGCTTTGGTATAAGCGGAGCTTCGGCCCTGGCAACTTCATTTGCCATCAATAAACTCTTTGCATTGAATAAAAGTCCATTGGAACTGACTGGAATTGCTCATGTGGCAGAGATAGAGAATAAAACTGGACTGGGAAGTGTTGGGACAGTAGCTTCCGGAGGATTTCTGGTGAAAACTGCACCGGGAATCCCAGTTGTGGCAAGAAAACTTCCCTTCGCAGGAAAAAAAGTTTATGCCACGATAATTAAACGCCTTCCTACTAAAAGTGTCTTAAAAAATAAAAAGAGATTGGCAATAATAAATCAGTCTGCTAGAGTGCAGCTGGAAAAAATAAAAAAAATCGCTTCTCCCTCTTTGGAAGAGATTATCGACAACGCCTATAATTTTGCTTTAGAATCTGGATTGGTTGATAATAGGGAAGTTGTCAATCTGATTGAATCAATAAGAAAAAATGGCGGACATGCTACCATGGCGATGCTGGGGCATGTGGTAATAAGTGATACTAAGCCTGACTTTGCAAAGAATTATCGTATTGAAGAATTCGTGATTACCAACTCGCATATAGAAACAACTGCATGATAAAAATTAGTGCTCCCAAATCACACCCGCGCTTCCTCTCTCTTTACTATAGAGATCTTTTGGCAGAAGGAGTCAGAATAGGAATTACTTCACTCCAAGGACTAACAGCCCATGGCCGAGGTGAAACTTTTGATTACCTGATTGGAGAAAAAACACTTCTCTTTGCGAAATCTAGCATCAAGGCAACAGCGGCATTGTTGCTTTTAGCTAGATATCCGGTGCTTTCAGTCAATGGTAATACAGCCATATTGGTTCCGAAGGAGTTTATAAAATTATCTAATCTTGTTGGCGCTCAAATTGAAGTAAATATTTTCCATGCTTCAAAGGAAAGAGAAAGAAAAATAAAAGCGCATTTAGAAAAATTCGGCGCTGGAAGAGTATTACTACCTGGTAAAGCAAGAATTTCCGGAATTGAAAGTAACAGATGGATGATAAGCAGTATCGGACAGAAAAAAGCAGATGTAGTCTTTGTTCCGCTTGAGGATGGAGACAGAACTCAAGCTTTGACCGCCATGGGGAAAAAAGTAATCACTGTTGACCTTAATCCCCTATCAAGAACTGCCCAAACAGCAACCATTACCATAGTTGATAATATTGTCCGTGTGATGCCGCTTCTTATAAAAAAAGCTGATGATTTGAAAAATAGCCCGCCGGAAAAATTGTTGCAGATAGTTGAAAGATACGATAATAAAAAAATATTGTCTGAAGCCTTAAATTTCATTAATCGCCGTCTGCATATCTTGGCCCGAAGATAAAGATAGTGGTATTATAAGGATATGTTTACACTGAAGCGACGAAAGGAGCGAATGTGAAACGTCAGAAATCCGGTCTGCTACTCCTTTTGGTGATTATCTCACTTCTGGCAATAGGTGCTATCCTGTTTACTGGGATTTTTAAAAATAATCCCAAAAACGATACTAAAAAAGATAACAACGCCGCTATCTTAGGAGAAAAAACAATCTTAGAGACAACCAAATTACCTTCATCCACCGACATTAACCAGATAGTCGCAGACACCCTCCAAAGCACCAAGGAAACTGTCTCACAAAAAA
>JACREK010000154.1 GCA_016218275.1 Candidatus Gottesmanbacteria bacterium
CTAAAAGAGACGGTTTTGAGTCTTGAAGAAGTATTAAGTGATGAGAATTTAGAGAAGATTAAAAAGTTAGTTGATATTATTTCAAAATATGAAGATATCTATGTAATCGGTAGAGGCTTATCTTATCCCATTGCACTTGAGACAGCTTTAAAGATAAAAGAGGCTTCGTATATCCATGCCGAAGGATTTGCCGCGGGAGAGCTGAAACATGGAGTGATTGCTTTGATTGAAAAAGGCATTCCTTGTATTGCCTTTTTACCGAATGATGAGACATATGGTGCCAATCTTGCCGGATGCATGGAGATGAAGGCAAGAGGGGGGTTTATCATCGGAATTTCCTACAGATCCCATGAGATTTTTGATTACTATTTGCCTGTGAAGGATTGTGGTATTTCCTCAATTATTCCTTCGGTGGTTGTAGGTCAACTGATCGGCTATTATTTAGCGGTGAAGCATGGGCTTGATCCCGATAAACCTCGCAATCTGGCAAAATCTGTCACGGTAAAGTGACACGTAGTGTCATTCCGATCCGCCAGGTGGCGTAGAGGAATCTCTCAGCTTATCTGAGAATGTATATTGTATACATGAGGGATCCCTCCACTTCGGGACGCACCGGTCTGGTGCATCCCTTCGGTCGGGATGACAATGAAATAATTTTATGAAAAATATTCCCATATTAATACTGCATGGTTGGAATCTTTCTGCGGCAAAATTTAAACCTTTGCAGGATGAGTTGGTAAGACGTGGGTTTCAAGTTTTATGTCCTGATCTTCCCGGATTTGGCAAAGAGAAAAAACCCGATAAACCATTTTTTCTTTCAGATTATGTTTCTTTCGTAGAAAGAAAGTTAAATTCAAAAAGAATCGAAAAAGTGATTCTTGTGGGACACTCATTTGGGGGAAGAATAGGGATAAAGTTAGCCGTTCAAAACCCAAAACTGCTTCATGCGCTTATTTTAACCGGCACACCCGGGATAAATCCGGTGCCCGGGCCGAAAATATTATTTTTCCTCTTTCTGGCAAAAACTGGCAATGCCATATTTTCTTTGCCAGTCTTATCGGTATTTAAAGACAAGCTCCGTCACTTGTTATACAAAATAGCAAGAGCAACCGATTTTTATAATACCGACAAAAAAATGCGGGAGACTTTTAAAAATATAGTTAGAGAAAATCTGAGTTCTTATCTAAAAAAGATTACAATACCAACCTTGT
The DNA here is from genome assembly GCA_016218275.1 of Candidatus Gottesmanbacteria bacterium. Classification (GTDB taxonomy): domain Bacteria; phylum Patescibacteriota; class Microgenomatia; order 2-02-FULL-39-11; family 2-02-FULL-39-11; genus JACREK01. The sequence goes on from JACREK010000154.1 coordinate 1,212, forward strand.
TCCTGTGGGGAAAAGAAGACATGATAGTTCCATTAAGAATTGCCCAAGCAATGTCTGAGTTGATGGTTGACGCAAAGTTAGTTGTAATTCCTGAGGCAAGACATGGTCTTCCTTGGACTCATCCAAAAATATTTGTTGCGGAAATGGAAAAATTTCTGGAAAAGATAGAATAATGCATTGAACAAAATTAAGCTATAGCTTTTGTTTGGTAGGTTTATAAAATATGCAGATATTTATTTATATAGTAATCATATCTTTTTTAGTCAGAACAATAAGGAATATTTTCTATCAGACATTTTTATGGCAATTGAAAGAATACAGGATTGATAGACTTTGGACACATCTTTCAACAGAGCAAGGAAGAAAATTAATTTTGGGTCCAGTAACTTTGATTAAATGGATACTTTTAATATTTATTATAGGAAGTATTATTACTGTTAATTTAAGTTTTTTGGGATTGTTTGCTTATTTTACGTTTGGAATTATTTGGATTTTAGAAGCGGCAATATATATCAGAGAATTAATCAGCAGGGGTTGGAGAATTCCTAGATTAACCTTAAAAATAATTATTATTTTGGGACTTTCTTTTACTTTTCAGTTTGGTCAACTCATTTCTGGCAATTTAATTGATGAACTTTTTACGGGACCATTTCTTGATAAGTTACTTGCTCCTTCAATTGCCCTTTTTATTATCCTTGCCAATATTCCCTCTTCAATTTTCAAGAAAATTATTATTATTTTAGCCAGAAAGAAAATTTCACAATTTAAAAATTTGGAAGTAATCGGAATTACTGGAAGTTATGGGAAAACTTCCACCAAGGAGTTTCTGGCCACTATCTTAAGTGAAAAATTTAAAGTTGCGAAAACGCCAGAATTTACCAATACGGATATCGGAGTTGCAAAATATATTATGCAAGAATTAATGCCAGATCATGAGGTATTTTTGGCAGAGATGGGTGCATATAAAAAGGGAGAAATAGAAGCTATTTGCAATATGGTAAGACCAAAAATGGGAATTATAACTGGTATCAATGAGCAACATTTAGAATTATTTGGGTCAATCGAAAATACCAAAAAAGCTAAATTTGAGCTGATAGAAAGTTTACCGCAGCAAGGAACTGCGATTTTCAATGGCGATAATAGTTACTGTTTACAAATGGCCCAGTGGAGTAAAAAACGGGGATTAAAAACTTTTATATATAATAAAACCCGCGATGTAAAAAATATTATGGTTTTTAAGGATCATATTGAATTTACATTTGTCGCCGCTAATAAAAAATATAAGTTTTCAGTCAATTTGCTAGGAAAACAAACAATTGAAAATCTTTTAGCTGCTATTTATGCGGCAAAAAGTCTAGGACTTACAGTGGAAGCGATTAAAAACGGACTAGCCGGGATTATTCCTACCCCAAAGACTATGCAGTTGGCAGGTAAACTTAATGGAATGACATTAGCAGATGATACATTTAACGCCAATCCGGATGGAGTGATGGCCGCTTTGAACTATATGAAGATTTATAAGGGTAAAAAAATACTTGTTTTGACTCCTTTAATTGAATTGGGTAATGATGCGGATAAAATACACAAAAATTTGGGGAAAAAGGCAGCTCAAGTCTGTGATCTGATACTTTTAACCAATTTAAATTATAATAAGCCATTTCTTGAAGGTGCCAATGCTTCCTCCGGCAGCAAGAAAGTGCAGATAGTCAATACTGTGGTAGGAATTAGATTAATCAGACAAAATATAGATAGAGACGGAATAGTTGTCTTTGAAGGCAAAGAGGCAGGAAAAATGTTAGATAAGTTATTATCCTTCGAGAGAGTCCCGATGTAACGTCGGGACGAATCGAGAAGTATATCGAATAGTTCTCGACTCGGAACGTTAAACGTTCCTTCGCTCGAACAATAAAGAATATGTTTGAATTTCCTATTGCTATAGGGCTTTCACCTAATACTCAAACAGATGATATTTGGCAGGCTTTAAATGCTCTTTTTATGCCATGGAGCTGGAAAGAGGGCAGTAGTGTAGAGAAGGCAGAAAAATGGTTTAAGGATTATTTTGGAGTAAGTGACGCTGTTTCATTCAATAGCGGAAGATCAGCTTTATATGCTTTATTGAAAATATTCAATATAGGGAGAGGCGATGAAGTAATACTTCAGGCTTTCACTTGTGTGGCAGTACCGGATCCGGTTATTTGGACAGGTGCAAAACCGATTTTTGTCGATATTGAAGAAACTTTGAATATCGACCCCGGACTATTGGAAAAGCATATAAACAAAAAAACGAAGGCAATAATTGTTCAACATACTTTTGGGATACCGGCAAAAATTGAAATGATTGCAAAAATTGCTCAAAAATATAATTTGATACTGATAGAAGACTGTGCACACTGTATAGGAGCAACTTATAAGGACAAAAAAATCGGTACATTTGGCGATGCCGCTTTTTTCAGTTTCGGCAGAGATAAAGTAATTTCGAGCGTTTTCGGAGGAATGGCCATAATAAATGGAAAATTCAATCCTTCGACTTCGCTCAGGACAAGAATGGAAAATGGAAAATTGAGAGAGTTTCAACAAAAATTAAATTACCCTTCGTATTTTTGGATTTTGCAGCAGCTTTTGCATCCAATTGCCTTTGCGATTATTCTTCCCTTATACAATATTTATCTGGGGAAATTAATTCTGTTTCTTTTGCAGAAGTTAAATCTTTTATCCTTCCCTCTTTTTCCCGAAGAAAAACTGGGAAATAAACCGGATATTTTTCCACTCAAATATCCAAACGCACTGGCTCAATTAGTATTGGTTCAACTGGAAAAACTGGATAAATATAACCTATTCAGACGGGAAACGGCAGCCTATTATTTCCGTCAGTTAAAAGAATTTCCAAACATCCAATTGCCCGCAAGGGGAAAAGGAGCAATTTATCTGAGATTTAATATACTTATAAAAAATGCAGAAGAATTATTAAAAATAGCAAGAAAGAAAGGATTAGTACTTGGTAATTGGTATAAGAATATTATTGATCCACGAGGTGTGTTATACGGAAAGATTGGATATAAGAAAGGAAGTTGTCCTAGTGCAGAAAAAACAGCCGGACTTTCAGTAAATTTACCAACTTATCCGAGATTAACCATGATAGATTTAAAAAGGATAGTTGACTTGATACCGGTTCGTCATAGCTAAAACGATCCGGGATCGTTAATACGTATGGAAATCAGAGAGATAACAGATAAATATATTTGGGAGAAATTTATAAGTGAAAGTTCTCCTCAAAGTCTTTTCCAGTCATGGAACTGGGGAGAAACCATTAAAAAATTTCAAATTTCAATCCTTCGACTTCGCTCAGGACAAGAATTAAAAATGAAAAATTTATGGAGATTAGGATTATATGAGAAAGGAAAGCTAATTGGGATAGCCCAAGTTCAAAAAGTTGTGGCAAGAAGAGGAACTTTTCTCCACATACGCCATGGCCCAATATTCAAAGTTTGGACTAAGAAATATCTCAACTTTTTATTAGATTTCCTGCGGCAATTAAGTCGAGAACAAAAAGTTAGTTTTATCCGCATCAGTCCTCTGATAGAAAATTCAGATAAAAATAAAGCCTTTTTCCAAAATTTGGGTTTTATTGATGCTCCAATTCATAGGATGGACGGGGAATACTGCTGGGTTTTGGATATTGACAGAGACGAATCAACCATTTTGTCTGGGATGAGGAAAACCACCCGTTATCTGATAAGACAAGCCCAAAAAATGAATGTGGAAATTGTAAAAAGCAAAAACAGTAAAGACTTGGATGAGTTCATTACACTATATGAACATACTGCAGCAAGACATCATTTCGTGAAACATAAAGGAATAATTGAAGAATTCAATAGGTTAATGGATGATAATCAGATTTTATTATTCAAAGGATATTATCAAAAAAAACTTTTGGCGGGAGCGTTAATAGTTTTTTATAATCATCAGGCAATATATCACCACAGCGCTTCCGAAGAAGGGAAAATTCCCGTAAATTATCTGCTGCAATGGGAGGCAGTGAAAGAGGCAAAGAAAAGAGGAAAAACATTGTACAATTTCTGGGGGATTGCACCAGAGGGAAATAACCGGCATCCGTGGCGCGGTTTAACTCTATTCAAGAAAGGCTTTGGCGGCAGAATGATTGAATATCTGCATGCAAAAGATCTCCCCCTCTCTACTTCATATTGTGCGACATATTTAGTGGAGTGGTTCAGAAAAGTTTTAAAAGGATATTAATTCATTTTTAAGATTTTTGCTTTTTTAGGTTATAATACTTCTTATGGACACTTTGCAAAAACACCATATTTCATTTAAAAACGCAATAGCCGGCATAATATGGGCTTTTTCCACGCAACCCAACTTCCGTGTTCATGTGTTTTTGGCGACTGCGGCAATTCTGTTGGGAGTTTGGCTCTCGATAAGCTATCTGGAAATGTCGATGATTGTTTTTACCATTGTTTTTGGCTTAGGTATAGAAATGGTAAATACGTCGATTGAAGCGATGACTGATTTGATTACCAGGGAGTGGAGAAAAGAAGCAAAAGTTGCAAAAGATGTCTCTGCCGGAATGATGCTTTTTGCTGCAATAGGCACAGTAATTCTAGCCGGATTAATTTTTTTGCCAAAACTTATCAATATTTTTTTCCGGTAAATCTTCTCCTATGAGTTTATTGCTTAGTTTATTATTGGGATCATTCCTTGTCCATTTTTTAACTCTGGTACCATTTATCAATCTTTTGTACAAATTTAAACTGCAAAGACAGAAACAGCAGACAAAAGATGCGTTTAATCTTCCTACGCCGATTTTTGACGAACTGAATAAATTCAAAGTCGGTACTCCTGTTGGAGCAGGATTGCTGTTGATAGTTATTACCACTATCCAATTTTTTTTGACATTCCCCCTTCTTTATTATTTCTGGATACCAATTTTTTCAATTTATCCAAATATCGCTTCAGAAGTTAAAATCCTTATTTTTACTTTTATTTCTTTCGGATTTGTCGGTTTGTATGATGATATAAAAAAGGTGTTCGTCGGAAACGGCCGGGATAATTTTTTTGGTCTGAGGTTAAATCATAAGCTTATTCTGGAATTAGTTCTGTCGACGGTTGTAGCTTTTTGGCTTTTTTCCGAACTTAAAATACAAATTATTCATATTCCATTTTTGGGTGTTGTTAATTTGGGATTACTGTATATACCCTTCGCCGCTTTTGTTCTGACTTCCTTTGCCAATGCTTATAACATCACCGACGGACTGGACGGATTGGCAGCCGGAGTACTCATGATTGCTCTTTCTTCTTTTTGGGTAATCTCAAGGGCGATTCTGGATACGCCTCTTTCTTTATTTATCGCCATTTGGTTAGGAGGATTGATAGCATTTTTGTACTTTAACATTTTTCCCGCACGTATCTTTTTGGGTGATGTGGGAGCGCTGTCTTTTGGAGCAACCTTTGCCGTGATAGGACTGCTTATGGGCAAGACATTTTCACTTTTGGTAATTGGCGGTTTATTTGTAGCCGAAGTGACATCTTCTTTTGTACAGCTTGTCAGTAAAAGATATTTTGCTAGAAAGATGATGAAAGCCGCACCGATTCATCTCTGGTTGCAGGAAAGAGGTTGGCAAGAATCAACGGTGGTGTTTCGGTCATGGATAGTAAGTTTGGTGCTGGCAATTTTTGGATTATGGATAGCATTTCTTTCCTGAAAAATAATGAGGGTAAAAGACAAACTAAAACTTCTTCAACAAAATAACAGAGTCGACTATTTGGTGGCGGCTCTGGCAATTTTTTTCACCTTATTTGGTCTTTTGATGATTTTTGAGTCATCCAATGTATCGGCTTTCAGGGATTTTGGAGATCAGTATCATTTTGTCCGTGATCAGTCTATCTATTTTTTGATAGGTCTGGGAGGTATGATTGCCGCAGCCGTAATCCCTTATAAAAAATACTACTATTGGTCTATGTTGATGATGCTTTTGACAATAGTTCTTCTTTTCTCTGTTTTTATTCCCGGTATCGGCATAAAAGCATTAGGTGCATACCGATGGTTGGGTTTTGGTTCGATAAATTTTCAACCGGCCGAATTTGCCAAATTATCATTAATTTTTTACCTGTCGGCCTGGTTTTCCAATAAGGAAAAGGGGAGATTGCTGCCTTTTTTACTGCTTCTGTTTCTGGTTGTAGGTCTGGTAATACTTCAGCCAGATTTGGGTACGGCGATAATCATAACTACAATTGCCGTCAGTTTATATTTTGTTTCCGGTGCATCTATTTGGCATTTTCTTTTCTTTATTCCCTTCTTTTTGCTGGCAGTGGTCGGACTGATTATCACTTCTCCTTATCGATTTTCCCGTCTGACTACTTTTTTCAATCCGAATATAGATCCTTTGGGATCTTCATACCATATCCGCCAAATTCTTATTTCTCTGGGCAGTGGCGGTTTTTTTGGCGTCGGTCTCGGCTCATCTGTGCAGAAATATCAATTTTTGCCGGAAGCTTCAACCGATTCAATTTTTGCAATTATCGGTGAAGAGTTTGGATTTTTGGGAGCAGCGGTCTTTATATTAATTTATCTTTTCTTTCTGTATAAAATATACAAAATAGTAAAAAATGCTCCCGACAAACATGGTTTTCTATTGGGAGCAGGGATTCTTGCTTTTTTTGCCTTTCAGGCCGGGATAAATTTAGGCGCCATCACGGCAATTTTTCCTCTGACCGGAGTACCGCTGCCTTTTATTTCCTACGGCGGTTCAAATTTAATAATTTCCTTATTTACGATAGGTATCATTCTTAACATCAGCCGCATGAGCGCGTTTAGGGGCAGAAGATGATAAAAGCAAATATAGTCATCTGCGGCGGTCATTTATCGCCGGCCATGGCCACAGTTGAACGTCTGCAGAAAAGAAAAACTTATAAAATTCATTATATCGGCCGAAAATATGCTCTTGAAGGAGATAAGGCATATTCTCTGGAGTATAAAACCATAAGAAAGCTGCGTATCCCCTTTTATGTGCTGAACAGCGGAAGATTGCAGCGCTTTTTTAGCAGATATACATTTATATCGCTTTTAAAATTTCCTTTTTCGGTGGTTTGGGCTTTTATGATTCTTCGCAAGATAAGACCGAAAATAATTTTATCTTTCGGCAGTTATGTTGCTTTGCCTGTAGGGTTGATTGGATGGCTACTGCATATTCCCATAATTTCCCATGAGCAGACTCATGTTTTGGGTTTAACCAACAGAATTTTAAGTAAATTTTCCAAAGTTTTGTGTCTTTCCTGGCATGGGACAAAATATGTGACTGCCGATATGAATACAGTGGTGACGGGAATTCCGCTGAGGAATTTTAAATTAAGTTCTGAAAGATCTGAGCTGATAAATTTTGGAGACACGAAATTACCTCTTGTATATATCACCGGCGGAAGTCTGGGATCTCATGTCTTAAATGACACTGTCGGAGAAATTCTGCCCGATTTGACTTCTTCCTACAGATTAATCCATCAGACCGGAACATCGGATAGGGAGAAAGATCTCTCAAAACTTTTATGTTTAAAAAATTCACTCCCGCAAAAACTGCAAAGAAATTATAAACTTATCAGACAGATTGTTCCTTCTCAGACATTTGATATTCTTAATTCTTCTTCACTGGTAGTTGGCAGAGCCGGAGCAAATACCGTAGCAGAGGTACAATATGCAGGCAAACCGGCAATTTTTATCCCACTTCCTTGGTCGGCAGACAATGAACAAGAAATAAATGCCAAAAGCTTGGCAGATTATGGTTCGGCTATTTTGATAAAACAAAGCCAGTTAACGGGAGGATTGTTGCTTGAAAAGATAAGGGAAGTGATGGCTAATATAGAAAATTATAATAAGGAGGCCCAAAGTGCCAAGAGGCAGTTAAAAACCGATGCAGCCGAAAAACTGGCAAAAATGGTAGATGCGTACATAAAATGAGAAATCGTTTATACATTTTGCTGATAATTATTGGGGTAGTATTGATACTTATACTTTTCCCTCTCTTTCTTTTTCGGCGAACTAATCTTAGCAAAGTTATTGTCATAGGAAATATTTCGAATATAAACGGATTAAATTTGTTGAATAATCAGAATTTGATTTTTCTTGATGAAAAACAAGTAGCGCAGAAGCTGTTGAAATCAAATGTTGCAATAGAAGATATTCTGCCGGAAAAAAATTATCCAAATTCTCTCATTTTGCAAGTTAGGGAGAGAAAACCGATAGCGCAAATTGTATTTGGTAATCAAAAAATCTATTATGACAAAGACGGGATAATTTTGGAAGGAATTATTATTTCATCCCGGTTGCCCCTAATCAAAGTTGACAGCATAACACTGTCAAAGAATAAAAAGACTGATTGGCGCATAATGAAAGCTATAAAAATTCTTGAAGATTTTACCAGAGTGAACATAAATGTTGATAATGTCTCCATCAGTGACAAAGAAAACACTTTCTTTATCAGCCTGGTTGGGAGCGGGCAGGCGATAATACCTTACGAAGGAGATATTCCAACTATAGCTGCCTCTTTACAAATTATCCTTCAGCGGTTTAGAATAGAGGGTAAAATTATAGAAAAAATAGATTTTCGGTTTGAAAAACCGACAGTCGTATTAGAAAATGGGGAAAAAATTTCCTCAATTATAAAATAATAGATTATGAGCAAAAGAGTTGTTGCGGGAATAGACATAGGGACTGCAAAAATTACGACCATTATCGCATCGGTGATGGAGGAAGGTTTGGTAAATGTTTTAGGAGTAGCCAGTGTATCAAGTAAAGGTGTCAGGAAAGGTCAAATTGTAGATATTGAAGAATCCACTTCGGCAATTGTTGAAAGTTTGGAAGCGGCAGAAAGAATGGCCGGTTATTCCATATCATCGGCATTCGTCTCTGTAGGCGGCGCTCATATCATGTCCCAAAATTCCCATGGTGTTGTTGCTGTAGCGGAACCTCAAAAAGAGATTACTACCGATGACGTAAGAAGAGCAGTTGAGGCAGCCCGCGCAATAAATTTACCCTCCACCCGCGAAATATTGCATGTTTTGCCCCGTGAATTTATTGTTGATTCCCAAGAAGGTATAAAAGATCCCGTCGGTATGACCGGAGTAAGACTTGAGGTAAATACGCATATCATAACAGTTAGCGTCACGGCCCTTAGAAATTTGGAAAAATGCCTTTCTTTGGTAGGAATAGATGTTGACGGTTTTGTTTTCGGAGGCCTCTCTTCATCAACTGCGGTGTTGACAGAAACAGAAAAAGAATTAGGCGTTGTACTGGTTGACATCGGCGGCGGTACCACTGATATCTGCATGTTTATAGACGGATCGCTGTCATATTCATCGGTACTGCCTGTGGGGGCGCGCAATATTACAAACGATTTGGCTATAGGACTGCGTATTTCTTTGGAAAGCGCGGAAAAAATTAAGCTGGCTTTAAATAAAAAAGAACCGGACCTTATCGTTCCCCAGGACAAAGTTTTCATTTCTGATAAAAAGGGGAAACAAAAAGATTTAGCTGATGAGCTGGATTTGAGCTTTCTTCATTTGCCGGAAGGACTAACAAAAGTCTCGAAAAAAACTTTAGTAGAAGGAATCATCAGACCAAGACTTAATGAAATTTTTACCATGATTGGACTGGAGATTAAAAGAAGCGGACTGGGGGCCATGACGCCGGCAGGTATCGTAGTTACCGGAGGCGGAGCAGAGACTATGGGAATTGTTGAGACGGCGAAGCGGAATTTGGCTATGCAGGTTCGCTTGGGTATACCTACAAACATCTCCGGATTGGTTGATGAAATTATGACGCCTTCCTTTGCTTCTTCGATAGGACTAGTTCTTTATGCAAAAAGATCGGATGTTACCGTAAAAGAGAGATTCAGCTTGAATAAGTTATCCAAGATAGTCGGAAAAATTCCAGTTCAAGGAGCTGCCGGAAAAGTAGTAGATTTAATCAAATCATTTCTTCCCTAAATGCATGTCTGCAACATAACAAATTGAATAATCAATTTGAACGTTGCTAGAACGTTGAAATTTTATTAAAAAATTTCTTACGTTCTGCCCAGAAAGGAAACAGGTATGTTAATTAAACCAGATATTGCCAGATTTGCGAAGATAAAAGTTGTAGGAGTAGGCGGAGGCGGGTGTAATGCGCTCAACTCAATGATTGCCACTTCTCAGATTGCCGGTGTTGATTTTATCGGGGTTAATACCGACGCACAAGCTTTACTTACTTGTACGGCTCAGCTGAAAATTCAGATAGGCGATGATATTACCAAAGGTTTGGGGGCCGGGGGAAATCCCGAACTTGGGAAACAGGCAGCCGAGGAATCAAGAGAGAAAATCAAAGAGGCTCTTTTTGAGACGGATATGGTGTTTTTAACCTGCGGTGAAGGAGGCGGAACAGGAACCGGGGCAACACCTATCATTGCGGAAGTAGCCAAAGAATTAGGTGCTTTGACTGTTGCCGTAGTGACAAGGCCGTTTGCTTTTGAAGGAACAAGGAGAATGTTGGTGGCAGATGAAGGGATAATGGACTTAAAGGAAAAAGTGGATACTCTGATAGTAATCCCCAATCAAAGAATTTTGGATGTTGTTGATAAAAAAATGACCCTTTTGGAAGCCTTCAGGATTGTCGATGCGGTTTTGGGTCAGGGTGTAATGGGAATATCGGATCTGATTACCCTTCCGGGTCTAATTAATGTGGATTTTGCGGATGTGAGGGCAATTATGAACAGTGCCGGCAGTGCTCTGATGGGAATCGGTACGGGAGTAGGAGAAAATAGGGCTTCCGCTGCAGCCAGAATGGCTATCTCTTCGCCTCTTTTGGAAATATCAATAGATGGTGCCAAGGGAGTATTGTTCAATATAACCGGCGGCTCTGACCTGACCATGAGCGAAGTGGATGAAGCGGCCAAACTGATTGCCGCCAGTGTTGATCCGGATGCCAATATAATCTTTGGCGCAACAATTGATGAGCAGATGGTGGATCAGGTAAAAATTACAGTGATAGCAACAGGTTTTGATGAAGCGAAAAAAAGATTAAAGGAATTATCGGCAAAAATGGAAACGCCGCAGGCAGTGGGAGAAACAATGACAGCCACGATGCAGACTCAAAGCGAGAGTGCAGAAGAAGACGAATGGGACATTCCCGCCTTCTTGAGACAAGGAAAACATTGATTATTCAATTCGGCGAGGCAAGCCCGCATTCCTAAGACAGGGAAAACACTAAAAACTTCAAAATCTAATTAAAATACCAGAGGTGTCCTATCTGGTACACCTCTAAGGTGTCCGCCTAAGATGTCCACGACTAAATAATTAAAGCATAATGAGAGTAATAAATCTGACAAATAATAAAGAAATATATAGTTTGGCTCAGAAAATTTCTGAGAGTGTTTTTTCCGATGTTAATGTAACTATTGGGATTGTCGTCTCATCTATTCACAATAGGATAAGCTTTCCAAGTAATAGATTTGGTCATGATAGCGCTTCTGCTGTGACTATTCCAAGAGATTGTTGGAAACAATATCTAGCTCTTTTTCTTGATACGTCTGAAATTAAGGAACAACTTGATAAGGAGTGGGAATATATTATATTGTTCGGAAGAGAAGTAATGATTAAGTATGAACCGGAGCTGGAAGACATTATTACACATGAGATGCAACATATTAAGCAGAATTATTTTGAACCAATTGTGTCCGCTAAAGATCGTTTGTTGGATATTGTATTAGATTTATTAGGTGAAAAAATTCAAACACCATCAGAGTCTAACGCCAAGGCAAAGGAACAAGGTCAAGAGAGTTCTATAGTATCATGGGTGAAAGAGACAAATGATCGGTTTACACAATATAAAGAAAAAATTCAGGAAGTATATAAAATAATATGGAATCCTGAAGGATCAACATTAATTATTCGTCCAGAAGTTGCTGATTTGTTTGAGTTTTATTATAAAAAGACTTTCATTTAAAAGATAATATCCAAAATTATTATTGGGTATAATAAATTCGGATATTTTGAGTGGATTTTAGACTACATAGAAATATTTATTATTATAATGATATTTCCTCTCTTTTTGATGAAAGATTACCTTCGTCTTCTTTGACAGTCTGATTATCTATCATAACTTTATATTTGAACTTAGCAACGCCAAACTCTCCATGGTAATCAGGAGGTCCTGTAAGAGCATCAATATATCGAGACATACCCAAACCTGGTTCTATTTTCTCTGAATTCAAATCTTTTGTATCAAATCCCTGTTCTGTGATAAATGTGTCGTTAGTATTATATAGTGTAATAGTGACGATTCCTTTAAACGGTTCAGTGTCTTTATTTCTTATATCAAAAAAATAACGAAAATTATTATTTATTTTTTTAACAATAAGACTAGTAACCACAATTTTTAATCCTTTACTAAGAGGAATAGGTGCTGCGGTAGGTTCAGGAGTTTCTGTAGGTTCATCTGTAGGAAAGACTAAATAGTCAAAGCTGTTGTCATCTGAGTCATATACTCCAAGTAGGGTATTGGTTTTGAAATAGTCAGGATGATTCTGTTGCCATTTTTGTCTTTCTTCCTCACTGGATAACTGATTATATTCAAACCCCAAAACAGCATTTTCAGAGGTGCTATGTATGGATATTAAACAGGAACCAGAGCAGTCATTGTTTTTTATCTTCATGGAAAGGTTTTTCAATTGTTTTTCTGTTATTTCCGTAGGACGCATGGGGACAATATATAAAGCATCATATGGTATATTTTTCTTACCTAATCTATTCACTTTATTGATTACTATATAATCTTCTGTGGTTTTTGTTGGATACTGAGTGATTGAAATAGTAGAAGTAAGTATTTGGGTTAATAAAGATGGAGAGGTTGGAATTGGTGTAAGGGTAAAAGTAGTAAGAGTCGATATAGGTGCTTTAATTTTTACATCTTCGGATTGGGTCTTTATTAACCCATGTTGAAATCCGCTACCGACAACAATTACAATCAACCAAATTACAACTAGTATACCTATCTTTGTTTTGATATTCCAATTTCTCTTCCAAATCCAATAAGAGAGAGAAAATGGCCAAAAGATAAGGATTGTTAATATACCCCATCCAGTTTTATACAAAGGTTTCTTTGTGGATACATCTTCCATAAAATACTATGTAAGTCTATAAATATTGCGTTGTCGTCTACTATGGATAGTATGACAATTTCTATATGTTGTCAAAAAATGATTTTATCAAAATATTGGCCAAAAGGATAAAAAAGGTTTGTCAAACCACCACACACCCCGTGTGGGTAAATAGTGTGGGTAAGTATCTTACCTCATGGAAGTAAAAATCCTTAAGTGCAATGCTGTTCCACATCGGGAGTGGATGCTGGAGTGGATGCTGGAATTGAATATTAGTGAAACAAGTAATAAAATAATCTAGTAGAATGACAACTCTAAATCCTATAAAAATGATTCAGGAAGACGCAGATAGTGTATTGAGAGGATTAATAAATTCATATTGTGAGGCTTTAGAAAAAGAACTCAATTCGCATGTAATTTTTTATATGGGTCCCCTCATGAGTCCAACTGATGATCTACTTAAAGATAAAATTGAAGCATTAAAAATTAAATACAATAATCTATCTTTTGTTTTAGAAACTGATGGAGGATACATTGATGTAACCAAAAGGATTGCTGAAGTTCTTCGTCATCATTTTAATGGTACTGTAGATTTTATTGTTCCTAATCACGCAATGTCAGCCGGTACTATTCTAGTTATGTCAGGTAATAAAATATATATGGATTATTATTCAGTGTTAGGTCCAATTGACCCCCAGGTTCCTTCTGATAATGAAAAGAAATTGATACCTGCACTTGGATATCTTGAACAGTATAAGAGATTAATCAAAAAATCAGAAAAAGGAGACTTAACGACTGCTGAAATGGCTTATTTAATTGAAAAATTTGATCCTGCTGAATTATATAAATATGAACAAGAGAAAGAATTATCAATTAGCTTATTAAAAGAATGGTTAGTAAAATATAAATTCAAAAATTGGATAAAAACCGAGACAAAGAAACAAAATGTAACAAATAAAATGAAAACAGAAAGAGCAGAGTCTATTGCTGAAATGTTGAACGATACCGAGAAATGGCATTCACACGGTATTGGAATTTCAATGGAAGTACTTCGAAGGGATGTTAAACTAAAAATAGAAGACTATGAAGCATCCAAGAAGTTAAATGAGAAAATTAAATGTTATTATAAATTACTTAAAGATTTTGCAGAAAAGCATGGACACACTATTGTTTTTCATGTTAATGAAGAATATGATGGGTATAGTATATGAAAAAAATATCTAAAAAAACGATTATTAATAAAAATCTTAAAGTAAATCCAGTGCAACTAGATGAGGTAATTAGAATCTTAAGAAATCTAAGAAATTCAGGTATAAAAAGACCGAATTATAATATTGCTCCACCTTTCTCTCACAAACCTACTATATCTAGTAAATAGTACTTCTTTTTCTTAACATTCCCCATATCTTCTGTTACTTTATCCTTGTACTTTTAAGACTTAAAAAGGACTCAAATTTATCTAGGGAATTTGGAAGAAATTGAGCTGGAAAGTTATTCCTGACATAAGAAGCCCCGCATTCCTACGGCAGGGGAAACATTAGTTGTTCTTCAGTTGCATTCTCAACAATCCCAAGTAGTGATATAATACTTTGTAAGGAGTGATTATGACTAAAAATCTTTCTTACTTAATTGATTTAACTTATGATAAAGACTACAAAGGCTATGTGGCTGATGTAGTTAATTTATATGGTTGTATAAGTCAGGGAAAGACAAAAAAAGAGGCACTCACGAATGCCAAAAAAGCTATTAAGGCATATATGGAAGCGATAGAAAAATCTGAGACGGAAAAACCCTTCTTTCAAGAAGTTATTAATCTTCCAATATCTTTTGCATCCTTTTAACTTTCTCCTATGCCTAAGCTTGCTAATATTTCTGGGAAAGAAGCAGTAAAGGCATTTATTAAAGGAGGATACATCCACGTTCATACTTCAGGTGATCACGCTATATTGCAAAAAGCAGGTTTTCCGACACTTTCCATTCCTCTGCACAAAGAAGTGGCGAGATTTCTTTTGAAAACTCAAATAAGGAGAGCCAAATTTACAGAGGATGAATTTGTAAGATTACTTAAAAAGTAATTTCTAATTCATAAAATTGCAGTGTTAGCTTGACAACTATACTTACTTCTGTTACTTTATACTCGTACTTTTAAGACTTAAAAATGACACAAATTTATCTAGGGATTTTCGTAGATATTGAAGCAATAATCTATCTCTGACTTAAGAAGCCCCGCATTTCTGGGGCAAGGGAAACATTAGTTGTTCTTCAGTTGCCTTTTCAACAATCTTTTCAACAATCCCAAGAGGTGATATACTGCTCCTACTATGTCAAGATATATAACATCTGATCCGAAAATCATGAGCGGTGTACCTGTAATTGTCGGAACACGAATTCCTGTGTCCAGAATTGTGTTCTTACTTAGTGAGGGACATACACTAGATTCAATCCATAAGCTTTATCCTCATGTAGATAAAAGTGCCCTCAAAGAAACAATTGATGAGCTTATCACCAACATAGACTCTAAACAGTATGAAGCCTACAATATGAAGTTTACCCTAAACTGAGATATAATAGGCATGATACATAATACTTTTTCTAGGAGAGAAATATGAAAGCTATAGACCTAACCAAAAAATTAAAAGGTTACAAATCTGGATGGGTCGCTTTTGATAAAAACTATAATATTGTAGCTCATGCCAGTAACTTTGCTTCTATTACCAATAAAGTCAAAAATAAAAAAAATATAGAAATAGTTATGCCCGCTTCAGAGAATTACTTCGGGTATATAACTTCCAATGGCTAAATACCCATATCTTTTGCTTCCTTCATCAAAAGGCTATGTAGTCAAACCAATGATCAAAGTGCGATTAGGGTATAAAAAAACACACAAAATAATTCCTATACCGATACCTGCTTTGATAGATTCTGGTGCGGATGTATGTTTCTGTTCAAAAGATATAGGTATGTGGCTTGGTATTGATTTTAGGAAAAAAGAATCAAAAGAATTTAGAGCAGCAGATAATCAAAATTTTCCAACATACAATGAGAAAGTTACTTTATATGCTTGCCATAAACAATATGATTGTTATTTTTACTTTTCAGATACTTTACCTAAGGATCTACCAATTATATTAGGACTAAGAGGATTTTTTGATCATTTCCATGTGTGTTTTGATCAAAGAAGTCAGACGATGGATATAAATTAGACATCTCCATCGCATTTTTCTGCAAGGGCAGCACTAACAGACTATTACCCCCCCCTTTTTATTTACCCTGCATAATAGAAAAATATAAACTCACCCGCTTCCTGTATTAGTTTTCTTGTGTGACATTGGTTACAACATTTGAATTGCTTGGAAAGATAATATTTCTATAAGGTTATTTAAATTAAAGAATTGAGGTCACTCAGAAATTGATGAAAAAATACCCTATAGTTGATAAAACCAGAAAAAAATAATACAATCCAGATCTATATGCCTGAAAGAAAACTCTTTCAAGTACCACATACTGATGGGACCATATCGATTATTGGTAACACATCACATGTGGATAAAAATAGGCCCTTTGCTCTCAGAAACTCTTCTACACCTATAAGTGAAGCTGATTTCAAGACTATATTTCAGGAAACAGCTTCTCTGCCCGTAAAGGGAAAATTAACCGATATTGTAGGATGGGGAGGAGATAGTGTATGCTTTCGAATCACTGACGGAAATACTCGTTATGCTGCAGTTATAAGAAGCAACAGAGAGCCAGAAAAATGGGATGCACTGAAAGAGCATTGGGATAGAGAACAAGCTATACACCACGACTTTCAGCCTTACACAATTCCTCAAAATATTGTCATCGTAAATGGTATAGATAACGAACCAGCAGTAATGAAAATTACCCGAGAGGTTCCTGGAGCACCTTTCTCTGAAATTTCTGGTTTTTATTTATTAATAGATAAACAATTGGCAAAACAATTTAGCGACATAACACGAAAAAATTTGAGGAGATTTTTAACGTCTGGAATTATTGCTGATCCAATTGGCCATATAAAGACCAGTAAGTTAAGAAGTATTATTGAGCGATATGCACTATTTTTTTTCGATATAAGTAATATGGTTGTGGATTTTGAGAAAAACAGTCTCGTGGTAGTTGATACTGAAGCGGATGATATCAATAAGCAACCACCTCATCGAAAAGTGCAATTGTTAGCACGAGCCATTGGAATGGGAGTTGATATTGGTATTCTTGAGCTTTTTAAAACTTTAAATACGGTTAGGGAACGAGTCTTTCCAGTTCCCATACAGAAAAAGGATGTTGATGCTATCCAAGGCGTAGATGAACTCAAAAAGGGTTTTTCTGAAGCTGTGGACGTATTGAATACTTCTGGTCTCAACTATCGTATAGTAGGTTCATTTGCTACAGCAGCAACGATAAATAATGCAGGAGGTGACTTTTATCTTACTCCATATCGAAGCGATAGAACAATCAGAGACATAGATATGCTTGTTTTGGATCAGAATGTAGACAAAGCAAGGAAACTTGCAGAAGAATATAACGTGAAAAGAGAGTTGAATCCTTTTTATCCTAAAATTATTTTGTCTATACCGAAAATATTTGAAGATGACCAAGGATATCCAGAAAACAAGCCTACAGTTTTACCAATAATTGTCACAAGATCAGCAATTGATAAATCTGGTAATTTCCATCTCGTTTATAGTGGTGAACATAAGGAAATACCAGTATCATATTTGGATCCCGTCAATCAGACGTATGAAGGAATAGAATTTCCTACTCTTTCGCCTGGAGTGTTAGCAGGATTGTATCTGACACGTATGGGAGCTTTTAAATCCAAAGATGTTGAAAAAGTAGCAAATCTTTTAGACCTGACTAAAGCTCAGATACCAGTAGAATTTCTTGATTTTGCTAAAACAGTGAGGGGGAAATGGCCAATTCTTTATAGGAAATTTTTAATAAGAGAACTTCTCTATCATTTTTCTGGAGGATTAATAAGAAAAGGAATGATCTCATCGATAAAATCTTCGTTTCATTAATGCTAATCATTGTTGTATGACAACAGCTGCTTCATTCCTTGACTTTCTCCATGCCTTTTGTTATCTTATACTCGTACTTTCAGTCTAAATAAGACGTAAGTATTCTGCTACTTATAAAATTAATATGTTAGAGAGAGCTTTAGGTACATTAGGGAGAATAGACGATAAATTAGCGGAGATACAAGCAAGACTTTTTGCACCTGTATTGAAACTACGAGGTATTGATACAGTAATTACCAAAACACGAGAAGAAAGAATCAAATTTCTGACAGAATTTTTTAGGCGTGCAAATGAAAATGGAGGTATAAAAGAAATTAGAGCAGCATTAGGTGTTGAAGATGGAGACATGGATGAATTGGCAGAAGCACTGATAAACGTTGGTATTGTTCTGCCTCCCGGAGTTGAATTATCCCGAATCCGAATCAAAGAAGTACCTATTGGGCCAGCCCCCGAAGATGTAAGGCGTTCATGGGTAGGTATGGAACTAGTAGCAGTGAAAGTTCCCCCAGAATCATCAGGTGAGATAAACTTTGTTACAAGAGAGAAATTTCCTCCTAGGGAAGCATATGCGGTATTAGCCCAACCTGCAATACAAGCATTAGGTGAAAGGTCTCCACAGGCAGCTACATGGTTTCAACAAAATTTACCAAGTGATATACCAGCCCTTACTTTTGGAGCAAATGAAGTAGAGATTGTCGCAACAGTATTCAGGTAAAAAAATTAACGGGATTACTTCTCCCCACGGATTTTTCTTAACATTCTAAGCACCTTCTGTTACTTTATACTCGATCCTCGTACTTTTAAGACTTAAAAAGGACTTAATTTAATCTAGGTATTTTATTTGAAATTGATCGGAAAAGTTATTTTCTTGGCTTTATAAATGGTAAGAGGTCTTCTTTTGTGAGCAGTCTCGATTTATTGCAGTTAGCAACCATAGCCAGACTTGGTTGATGGGAGAAACCAATATATTCCACAATTTTACCTTTCTCTCTCGCTTTTTTAATAGCAGGTAATAAATCAGAATCAGATGAGACCAGAATTATTTTGTCGCAAAGATTTTCATAGGTTGCCACAAGTAAATCTACGGCAATATTCACATCAACGCCCTTCTCATGAAACTTATTATTCGACTTCAATAAATAGCCCAGTGAATATACAAAGTTGTTTTTCCTAAGATAAGTGAGTAATTTCCGTTGGTTATTAAATAACTTTTGGGTTCGTTCGGTTCCATCTGTTCTTACTGCGCCCACATAATAGATGGACTTAACGACTTTGTAACCTACGGCTAGAAATTTTGCTAAACCAGCAAAATCTAAATCAAGAAGATGGTGAAGGCCTAAATCTTTTAATTTGAAATAAAAATTGCTTCCGTCTATCAGGATATAGCAGCGTTGTTGTTTCACTTCTTTATTATACAAGATTTCAGACAACTAAAAATCCTGCAAAGACCTTGCGGTGTTGCAGGAGATTTTAGTATCTAAAATACTACCACTATGATGGTGACTTGTCAAGCCACTTCAAATTAATTTGCGAATTGTGTAAAATATGATCTATGTTTAAACCTGTTGATCCCAAGCCGAATTTTCCGGAAATGGAGAAAAAAATTCTTGATTTCTGGTACAAACAAGGAATAGTCGATAAATATCTCCATAAAAACGACCGCTCAAATAAGCGTTTCTCATTTCTGGATGGTCCGATCACGGCCAATAACGCAATGGGTGTGCATCACGCCTGGGGTAGAACTTACAAAGATCTCTGGCAAAGGTTTTACAACATGATGGGGTATAGACAGCGGTTCCAGAACGGCTTTGACTGTCAGGGGTTGTGGATAGAGGTAGAAGTAGAAAAGGAATTAGGGATACGAAACAAAAGGGATATAGAAAATTTAGTCCCAGGCGACAAAAAGAAAAGTATCGCCAAATTTGTACAACTTTGCAAAGACAGGGTAATGAAATTTAGTAAAATCCAGACAGAGCAGACAAAACGGCTTGGTAATTTCATGGTTTGGGAGAATTCTTATTACACCATGTCCGATGAAAATAACTATATGATCTGGCATTTCTTAAAAACTTGTCACGAAAAGGGATGGATCTATAAAGGGAGAGACAGCGTTCCCTGGTGTCCTCGTTGCGAAACTGCTATTTCCCAACATGAGATGCTGACTGAAGATTATAAAGAAATAGTACATGAATCAATTTATTTTCGGTTGCCTTTAGAAGGAAAGAAGGGCGAATACTTATTGGTTTGGACTACAACCCCTTGGACAATTCCGGCAAATATTGCGGTAGCTATTGATGAGACTTTTGATTATTCACTGGTAGAGGGAAAGAACGGCAAAAAATACTGGTTAGCCCGCGATTTAGTTGAACCGACTTTCGGAAAAGACTACAAGAAAACCGTAAAAACAGTAAAGGGGAAAGAGTTAGTTGGTTTGAAATATAAAGGACCATTTGATGAATTGGATGTTGTAAAGAAAACAAAAGAGGAAAATAGGGAAAAATTTCATACGGTTATTTCCACCGATGAAAATATTCTTCCAATCGTTTTAACTGAAGGGACAGGCATGGTTCATACTGCAGTTTCTGCTGGAGTTGAAGATTTTAAATTAGGGAAAAAATTGGGGTTACCGATGATACCGGTAATTGCAGATAATGCAGATTATTTGCCCACAATGGGATTTTTAGCTGGGAAAAACGCCAAAAAGAACCCCAGGCTAATTCTTAACTTTGTGGAAGAAAAAGGGTTTGCCTTTAAAATCCATAATTACAAACATCGCTATCCTGCTTGCTGGAGATGCAAGGAAGAATTGGTGTGGAAAGTAGCAGATGAATGGTATATAGCGATGGATCGGAAATCGAAAATGGAAAATGGAAAATTGAAAGTGGAAAATAAAACATTAAGAGAAAAAATGATTAATGTTGCAAAGAAGATTAATTGGAAACCTGCTTTTGGACTGGAAAGGGAATTGGATTGGTTGAATAATATGCATGATTGGTTGATTTCCAAAAAGAATCGTTATTGGGGATTAGCTCTACCTATATATGAATGTAAGAAGTGTGGTAATTTTGAAGTAATTGGGGGAAAAGAAGAACTTAAAAAGCGTGCGGTTAGCGGATGGGAA
>JACREK010000156.1 GCA_016218275.1 Candidatus Gottesmanbacteria bacterium
ACTCTCACCAAAACTCTTCGCGAGTTTGGTGTCATGAAAGGCATCATAACTTTTAAAGATCCCCGCCAACTGGCGGGGATTTCTTTTTATGATATAAATCGCGATAATCTGGTTGCCAAAGTTTCCTGCCAAAAATCTGTAATATACGGGAATGGAAAAATGAAGTTGCTTCTTATCGATTGCGGATTGAAATACAGTCAAATCAAACTCCTATTAAAACTTGATACTACGGTTATCCGAGTGCCTTGGAATTTCAATCCTTTTAAAGCTAGGGGTCAGACCTTTAAGGAAATTCAAGGTCTGACCCCATTTGATGCCATTATTATAAGCAACGGACCCGGCGATCCCAAAAAAGCTGACAAGACTATAGATACTGTGAGGCTTGCTATCAGAAATAAAATTCCGATTTTGGGTATCTGCTTGGGTAATCAAATTTTAGCACTTTCTGCAGGGGCTGATACTTACAAACTTAAATATGGCCATAGAAGCCAGAATCAACCAGTAAGAGATGAGATGACCGGTAAATGTTATATTACTACTCAAAACCACGGTTTTGCAGTTGATACTAAAACGCTTTCTTCCGGGTGGGATCCGTGGTTTACCAATCTTAATGATCAAACCAATGAGGGAGTCAGACACAGAAGGCTCCCTTTTTTTAGCACCCAATTTCATCCGGAGGGAACTCCCGGTCCCACGGATACGGAATGGGTATTTAATTATTTTATTGAAGAAGCTTCCCGCTTTTTGTCATCCCGAACAAAGTGAGGGATCTCTCACGAATGTGAGCGCCGACAAGTGGCGAGATTCCTCGGCAAGCTCGGAATGACAACAGTAGGATTATGAATAAACAAAAATATAAAAAAGTCTTACTTTTGGGATCCGGCGCCTTAAAAATAGGTGAAGCCGGCGAATTTGATTATTCCGGCTCTCAAGCCGCCAAAGCCTTAAAAGAAGAAGGAGTTAAAACAGTAATAATTAATCCGAATATCGCCACAATTCAAACATC
The DNA here is from genome assembly GCA_016218275.1 of Candidatus Gottesmanbacteria bacterium. Taxonomy (GTDB): domain Bacteria; phylum Patescibacteriota; class Microgenomatia; order 2-02-FULL-39-11; family 2-02-FULL-39-11; genus JACREK01. Next base: position 1,007 of record JACREK010000156.1, read on the forward strand.
TTCTGACTTTGCTTCGCAGATATATTTTTTACCCGTAACTCCTTATTTTGTCGAGAAAATCATAGCCAAGGAGCGGCCTAGTGGAATCCTCTTGGGTTTTGGCGGGCAAACAGCGCTAAATTGCGGTTTGAGTTTAGCAAAAAAAGGAGTTTTCCAAAAATATAAAGTTAAAGTTTTAGGTACACCCGTGTCGGCAATAGAAAAGACGGAAGACAGATTATTGTTTCGGCAAAGCATTGAGAATCTGGGATTAAAAGTTCCTCATAGTGTGCTTTGCCGAAGTGTGGAAGAGTTGAAAAAAATAAAAGCGAAAATTTCCTTTCCCGTAATTGTTCGAGCCGGATTCTCTCTGGGAGGGTTGGGTTCGGGAGTGGCCCGGAATTTTTCTCAGCTGGAAAGTATTGCTCAAAAAGCCCTTTCCCTCGCTCCTCAGATTTTGATAGAAGAGTACCTTGAACATTGGAAAGAAATAGAATACGAAGTTGTCAGAGATAAATATGATAATGCCATCACAGTGTGCAATATGGAGAATCTTGATCCGATGGGCATCCATACCGGTGAATCAATAGTCGTGGCGCCTTCGCAGACTCTTAATAATTGGGAATACCATAAACTGCGGGAGATCGCAATTAAAGTGGTTAGGTCTTTGCCGGTAGTAGGAGAATGCAATATTCAATACGCTCTCTGTCCGAAAACAGGCGATTACAGAATTATAGAAGTCAATGCCCGGCTGTCCCGTTCCAGCGCTTTGGCTTCAAAAGCTACGGGTTATCCGCTGGCTTATATTGCGGCAAAGTTAGCGCTTGGATACGGACTTTCCCAGATATCAAATCAGGTAACTAATTCCACCTGTGCCTTTTTTGAACCGGCTCTTGATTATGTGGTAGTGAAAATCCCCAGATGGGATTTTTTGAAATTTAAGGATGTAGGCGAAATTATAGGCAGCGAAATGCAGAGTGTCGGTGAAGTGATGGCAATAGGACGAAGTTTTCCGGAAAGCTTGCAAAAAGCGGTCAGATCTTTAAATATTGACTATGAAGGACTAATTTCTGACGAGCTGGATAAAGATAAAATTAAAAAAAACAACGGCAAAAAAGTTATATACAAAGATTTGGCGCCTACTCCGGCACGGATTTATAATCTTTCCTACAATCTGTACTTTGGACAGAGTAAAACCTTCATAAATAAACAAACCGGAATTGATTTGTGGTTTATAGAACAAATTGAAGAAATTGTTGAGTTTTACAAAAGGATGCTGATTGAGTCGGACGCAAAAGGCAGTAGCAGTACAACTCCCAAAGAAGAAACTTTAAGAGAAGCAAAACAATTTGGTTTTTCTGACCAGCAGATTGGTGAAGTGTATGGAAAGACATGGAAAGAAATGCGCAATTTGCGAAAACATTTTTCTATCATCCCCCGGGTCTGTCAGATAGATACTTTGGCTGGCGAATTTCCGGCAAAAACAAACTATCTTTATCTTTCCTACCATAGAGTGTCATCGGATATAAAAGCGGAAGGGAAAAAACAGGTAGCTATTCTTGGCGGAGGGCCGTATCAAATCGGATCTTCAGTTGAATTCGATTGGTGTGCGGTGAATACCGTTTTAACGGCAAAAAAGATGGGATACCATCCAATTATGATTAACTGTAATCCGGAAACCGTATCTACAGACTACGATATATCCGATAAACTTTATTTTGAAGAATTGACGCTGGAGAGAGTTTTGGATATTTCCGATTTCGAAAAATGTCCTCTAATAGTTTCGGTTGGGGGTCAAATCCCCAATACTTTGGCGGGGAAACTGGCGGCAGAAAAAATTGAGTTTTTATGCAATGCGCCTGCAGTAATCGATAAAGTGGAAGATAGGGAAAAGTTTTCCGCTCTTTTGGATAGGTTAAAAATAAAACAGCCGAAGTGGAAAAGACTCAAAGGCAAAAAAGAGGCTTTAGCTTTTGCTGCCAAAATCGGTTATCCGGTATTAGTACGTCCTTCTTATGTCCTTTCCGGCCGGGCAATGTTTGTTGCTTATTCAGAGAAAGTTCTACAACTATATCTGGAACAACTGAAAAGTGTCGTTTCCTCGGAATACTCAATGGTAATATCCAAATTCATAAGGGGAGCAAAGGAGGTAGACTTTGATGCTGTAGCCCAAAAAGGAAAGATAGTGGTTTGGGCAATATCTGAGCATGTTGAACATGCGGGAGTGCATTCCGGCGACTCTACAATGGTTTTGCCGTCTTTTTCATTATCAAATGATGCCGTAGAAGAAATAAAAAATATTTCGCAAAAGATAACCGCATCTTTATCAATAAACGGTCCGTATAATATCCAATTTCTGGTAAATGATGATGCGGACAATCCGCTTGAGGTGTTGGTCATAGAGGCAAATTTACGCGCTTCACGCAGTTTCCCTTTTGTTTCTAAAGTAATAGGCGTAAATTTTATAGAGCTGGCAACAAAAATAATGTTGGGTAAAGAAGTGAAAGAAGTTATCCGGAAACGTCCACAATATGTAGGTGTGAAAGTGCCGCATTTTTCCTTTACCAGGCTGCGTCAGGTTGATCCGGTACTGCGTGTGGAAATGGCATCAACAGGTGAGGTTGCCTGTTTTGGGGATACTCTCCAAGAAGCATATCTGAAAGCAATACTTTCAACAGGATTTTCCCTTCCGCAAAAAAGCGCTCTTTTGTCTTTGGGAGGAGATGAGGGGAAAAGAAGACTTCTTCCCGCAGCACGAAGCTTAAGCAAATTAGGATTTTCACTATTTGCCACAAGACAAACTGCGCAGTTCCTTAGAAAAAATCAAGTTCCTGCTAAATTTGTTTTTAAAGTTCATGAAGCTGGGAGACCCAATGTTGTTGATATGATTAAGAATAAAAAAGTAAATTTGGTGGTAAATGTAAGCGACCGGAGCGACCTAGGGATAAAGGAGTTGAATAAACAGACAACAGATGGATATTTGATCAGACGTGCCGCGGTAGATGCCAATGTCATGCTATTTACAAAAGCTTCAATTGCCAACCTTTTTGTTTCCGCTCTTTCCAAATATACCCTAGATATGTTACAAATTAAATCGTGGGATGAATATGTGAAGAAATATCAAATATCAAAAATAACTTAAGACACCTCGGATGGTGTCCGAATGGACTCCTCCGAGGTGGAGTAATCAGTATGAAGAATAGTTTATTTAGAAAAGACATAGTGACAGTTGAATCTTTAACGACAGAGGATGTAGAACTTATCTTTGAGAAAACAAGGGAGATGGAAAGATTGGTCAAAGAAAAAGGAGGCGATGACAGACTCAAAGGCAAAATCATGGCGGCTCTTTTTTATGAACCCAGCACGCGGACATTTTCCTCTTTTATAGCCGCAATGCAAAAATTAGGCGGTGGAATAATTCCTTTAAACGGAATGAAAAATACCTCTGTTGAAAAAGGAGAATCATTTAAACATACAATACAGGTATTTTCCCGATATGCGGACTGTCTGGTAGTCAGACATCCGGAACCTGGAATGCCAGCAATGGCTGCCGGTTATGTTGATATGCCGGTAATCAATGCCGGCGATGGCATCAATGAACATCCCACTCAAGCTCTTTTTGATACTTATACTATCCATAAACATTTTGCAGGCTTGGATAATTTAAAAGTGGCATTGGTGGGCGACTTAAAAAACGGCAGAACAGTTCATTCACTCTCTCAGGTGCTTGCCAAAATGGGCAAAAATCTTTTCTTCCATTTTGTTTCTCCGGCAGTTTTAAAAATGCCTGAGGAAATAAAAAAGATAATTAAATCGTCTGGAACAAACTTTTCAGAAACAGATAATCTGTCTTCTGTAATTTCTGAATCTGATGTGATTTATATGACTCGTGTCCAAAAAGAAAGATTTACTGATATTACCGAATATGAAAGATTGAAAAGTTTCTATATGTTGGAGAAAAAAATGTTAAATAATGCAAAAAAGAGAGTCATTATAATGCATCCACTGCCTATTGCCGCAGGAGAAATAAGTAATGATCTTGATACTGATTTGCGATCTGTTTATCTCAAAGAGCAATTATCTAACGGTTTATATCTGAGGATGGCACTTCTCGATTTGATACTAAGGCGATAGTTCGCTTGTACACCTCGTACACCTCCGATGTGTACTAGCTAGACAGATCGGTATTTAATGCAAATGAGTAAAATAATTCAACTACCAGGCCTTGTCGATATCCACGTCCACCTTCGTGATCCCGGACAGACTCATAAGGAAGATTTTTATACCGGTACCTCAAGCGCTCTTGCCGGAGGAGTGACGGCAGTTTTTGACATGCCTAACAATCTTACGCCGATATTCACTTTTGAAAAACTAGAAGAGAAAATACAAATTGCCAAACAAAAAGCCGTATGTGACTTCGGATTGTATTTTGGTAGTATCGGAGATAATACCCAACTTTTTGGGAAAGTTGCAAAAAATGTTGTCGGTCTGAAAGTTTACTTAAGTATGACCACAGGAAAATATGTGGTAGGAGATGAAGAATTATTGGAGAGGATATTTCACGAATGGCCGAAGCAAAAAATTATTGTTGTTCACGCAGAAGGCGAGAGGGTTGTTTTGGCGATTAACTTATCTGCAAAATACAAGAATAGACTGCATATAACCCATGTTTCAACAGCAGATGCCTTGGAGAGGATTATCGTTGCCAAAAAAGATAAATTAAACATCACTTGCGACGTCACCCCGCATCATCTGTTTCTGACAGATAATAATTTAAGCAAAATGAAAGGTTTTGGAATCGTTAAGCCGTTTTTGGCAACACAGGCAGATTTGGATTATTTATGGAGGAATCTGGATAAGGTTGATTGCATTGCCTCTGATCATGCGCCGCATACTATAGAAGAAAAACAGTCGATAGCAGCTCCTCCCGGTATGCCGGGACTGGAGACCATGCTGCCGCTTCTTCTTACGGCAGTCTCACAGAAAAGAGTTAGTCTTGCGGAAATAATCAGGCTGACCAACATCAATCCCCAGAAGATTTTCGGTTTTAAACAGGATAAAGATACGTTTGTGGAAGTTGATATGGAAGAAAAATATATAATTAACAACAAAGAGTTGCTGACCAAATGCGGTTGGAGTCCCTTTGACGGCTGGAAAGTTCAGGGAAAAGTAAAATCCGTGTATATTCGGGGAACAAAAGTATTTGAGAATGGA
>JACREK010000152.1 GCA_016218275.1 Candidatus Gottesmanbacteria bacterium
ACACGACTTTCACGTTCTATGGTCTGCTATTCCAAGCAATTCTATTATCCGCTTCTCATCCCATGACAGGAGTCCTGCAACCCCCCGCCTTTCGGCGGGGTTTAGACTGTTCCGCTTTCGCTCGCCGCTACTGACGGAATCACGCGTGCGTAGCACGCGAATTTCCAATCAACAAATAATCCAATTCTCAAATTATCCAATAGAAAAATATTAAAATACTTACTTTTAAAATTGGATAGTTGGTATTTATTTGATTATTTGAGAATTTGAAAATTCTTGTGCTACGCACAAGTTGTTTTATGTTCCTCGGGTTACTTAGATGTTTCAGTTCACCCGGTGCCCCGCCCTCCGCTATACAACCTGCATTCTATCCATAACCGCTATCTTACGCGGAGGGAATAAACCAATTATCCAATAAGTACCAATCAACAAATCAACAAATAAATTGGGTAATTTGAGAATTGGATTATTTGATTATTGGTACTTATTCCGCGCATCTATAAAATTAAGAATATAGTTATGAACAGGATGCAGATTGTTTTCACAAAGGGCTGACCGCGTGTTGAGCGCGGCCGGGTTTCCCCATTCGGAAACCGCCGGATCACAGGCTGCTAACCGCCTTCCCGACGTTATCGCTGGTATGCAAGCGTCCTTCCTCGGCCATAAACCGCCTAGGCATCCATTATCGACTTTATGAGTAGACTTTAAGGCTTAATAAATATAAATAAAGATGGACCTTTTACCTTAATTCTGTTCACTTTTTAAAGAGCCCCTCGCGAACCTTTGTTCGCTCGGGGTAAACCCCTTTATCCTAGAGGCTTACCTCAAACGAACAACTTTATTTTGTGCTTGTCCTGAGATTTCGCGAAGCGAAATCGAAGGGCTTGCACTGAGATCCGCCGGTGGCGGATCGAAGTGGACCCGGGCGGACTCGGACCGCCTACCTCTTCATTGCAAATGAAGTGTTCAACCAGCTAAACTTCGGGCCCGAATCGACCAAGATCTATATTTCCTTTTGGAAACTAAAAAAGCTGACCGGAGTCAGCTTCAAAAGAGGAAAAAATGCTCAAGCACTAATCACTGCACCAAAAAAACCGTAAAATTTCTTTTTGTTTTATGAGTTGTATTTTTTCCATTAAGTCTTTGAAGCTTTACTCCAAAAGGTAAACAGATTTTACCAAGACTTTCTCCTCCTGTCAATACTTTGCATGCATCGTAATTACTCAGATTTACTGACATACTGTCATCGCGAGCGAGTGAAACGAGCGTGGCGATCTCTAGAGATTGCTTCGCTTGCGCTCGCAATGACAAAGTCGTGTCCGGAAATGTGAGATCTTACCATGCATCACCAAAATTACCTTTACTTCTTTAATGCCTCGTCTATTAAAGGTTTTATTTGAGAATACGGTACTGCTCCAGACAGCATTTGTCCGTTTATAAATGTAGCAGGAGTTCCGCTTACTCCCACACTCTGTCCATATGTCTGCGCAGCTTGCATTTTGCTTTCATACTTTCCGCTGTCTATACAATTGTTGAAATCAGCAGTCTTTAAACCAAGAGTTACAGCAAATTTCTTGAGATTGTCTTTGCTGAAAGCTCCCTGATTTTCTCCGCTTTGATGAGAGAAAAGGAAATCATGATACTCCCAGAATTTTCCCTGATCAGCGGCACATCGAGCTCCCGCCCCCGCCCAGATAGATTCCTGTCCCAAGAAAGGATAATCTTTCCAGACAAAACGTATTTTATTCGTATCTACATAATCTTTTATAAGACTGGGTAGTGCCGGTTGCCATGAAGGATTACGGGCCTGCATATTTTTCACCATTGTCTTATCTAAACCTGCATAAGCGCCGCAGAACGGACACTGGAAATCGGCAAATTCCACTACCGTAACTTTTGCATTTTTCGGACCCAAAGAAGGATCTTCGTCTGTAACTTGCAATTCCGCTTTTGGTAAAGTTGTAGGAGAAACTGTCTGTCCCGTCTCTTTACTGTTGGAAGTGACGCTGCCCTTCTCCAATACTTTTACTTTGGTATATAAGCTGCCCAGAGCAAATGCGGCGGCTACCAAAAGACCGACTAATATATATGTGAGATAATTTTTATTATTTTCTTTTTCCGCCATAAGTTATAAAAATTATAACTATTATAACATTTAACTAATTCACATTTTTTCCACAATTCTTTTTATAGCCACGACATATGCAGCTGTCCGCATGCTGCTGTGAAGATTTTCTTTTTCTTTCCAAACCGCGGCAAAAGCTTGTTCCATCTTCTTTTTCAGTTGTGAATTCACTTTCTCTTCACTCCAATGTTCGTTTTTCAGATTTTGCATCCATTCAAAATATGATACCGTCACTCCTCCGGAATTAGCCAATACATCCGGCACTACAATGATGCCTTTTTTATGCAACAATTCATCTGCTTCAGGAGTGGTCGGACCATTGGCCATCTCAAGCACTACTTTGGCTTTTATTTTTCCTGCATTCTCACCCGTAATCTGATTTTCCAAAGCGGCAGGTACCAATATATCAACCGGCAAAACAAGAAGCTCATCATTGCTTATTGATTTTCCTCCTTTTATATCGCAAACGGAACCTATACAGTAGCATTTACTCATTGTGCCTTTTTCTTTCTTACAGGAAAGCACAAGGTTTGGATTGAGACTATCCTGTTTCAAATTATTGACAACAATCGCCCCGCGCGAATCCGAAAGGGCCACCACCCGCAGTCCTGCATCGCTTAAAAATTTGGCTATATAAAAACCGACATTTCCAAATCCTTGTACCGCTACAGTCAATTTTTCATTTTTCATTTTTTCATCCAGAGGCTGATCAGCCTTTGGCTGAAATTTTTCATTTAGTTTTGCCAGCAACGCGAGCAAAACGTAAGACCCTCCGCGACCGGTGGCTTCATTTCGACCCAAGCTTCCTCCAAAATCAAACGGCTTCCCAGTGAAAGTCACCATCAAACGGCTCTTTTCTTTTTCTGTTATTTTGGATTTTGGATTTTGGATTTTGGATTTTATCTTAATATATTCCTCTGTCATCCATCTCATAATCTGCGGTGTGGTATTTACATCAGGCGCCGGTACGTCAATATCCGGACCGATATCTGTGGCAATTGCCCGTACATAAGCGCGGCTTAATCTCTCTAGCTCATTTTCAGATAATTTTTTCGGATCAACTTCAACTCCTCCTTTTCCCCCTCCCATAGGGATATCACAAATAGCGCATTTGATAGTCATCCAAAAAGCCAAAGCTTTCACCTCATCCATATCCACCTGGGGATGAAAACGGATACCGCCTTTATATGGTCCGCGAGCGCTGTTGTGTTGTACCCGGAAGCCGTTAAATAGCTGTATTGTACCGTCATCCATAGTTACCGGAAAATTGACAGAAATTATTTTTTCCGCCAGACGCAGTCTTTCTATTTGTGCAGAAGTCAGGTTTAAATGTTTGATGGCTTTCTCAAGTTGGATAAGCGCAGACTCAAAAGGATTGCTTTGATGCATAATGTATGATAGTTTACTTTAATAATTTTTATTTGTCTAGAGGAATCCATCCCAATTTCTCCAAAGCTTTTCTTCCCATGAAACTCAACTTTATCCTTTGTGATTCCACCGCTTTTTTCAACTCGTTTTGAGTAAAAAACTTACCCTGGGATATTTCTTCCTTATTTAACTCAAATTTTCCATCCCAGACAGTTTTATAGATTACTGACATTTCCGTTTCATTGGGAGCTCGGCAAATATATTTTGCTACAGGTGCCAATTCCAAATTCCTGATTCCTAATTCCTCCCATAACTCTCGCTGGGCTGTTTTTCTATAGATCAAGAGATTCTGCGAAGCAAGATAAAATTTTCGTAGATCGTATACGGAATGCTTATACCATGAATATGGAAACTGCCTAGATACAAGATCCTGAAATAAATTCAGGATGACAACGCCGAAATGGAATATTGATATCTTACGAGCAAGAAAATTTTGTCTGCTAGCAGAATCTTCTACATGTCCACTACATGAAATCGTCCACTTTAACGGATCCGTA
>JACREK010000160.1 GCA_016218275.1 Candidatus Gottesmanbacteria bacterium
TCATCGGCAAGCCGCTTGAGTTCGTCTTCAAAAACATCCGAGATGCGTTTTATAAAAATAAGCGGCAAGATGTAATCCTTAAACTTCGGAGCATCCACGGCCCCGCGAATACTGCACGCCGCATCCCACAGCCATGACTCAAGTGTCTTTATATCAAGCATGCGCTTCTTCCTTTTCCTTAGTCTGATTCTGAGATGCTTTATCAGCTGTTAATGCTAACCACCACCGAGGCCTCTCGAATGTTTTATCATCGGTAACTATCGACGATAAACTTTTAATGTAGTCTTCTAATGAACCGACCAATCTTCGATTTAACGGACGGCAGGTAGCACCATTCCATACAGATCCAAAAAATTCCTTCTTATTTATCAATTTTTGCACTTCTTGTTGAGTCGCCCAACCAATCCCATCGGTAGCCCCATAACAAAGCATTCTGAGCGCCTCAACAAAGTTCTTTTGTATCTCAATATTTTCCTTTGCTTTTTCGGATAACTCTTTCAATTTATTATGGGTCTCTGCCGTATGAAATGAAGAGCCGTCTTTCAGGAGAATCCTTTTCTCCGAAACAAAAGAATTGCTTGGCCATAATTCTTTTATCCCATCCTGCCTTTCAAAACGTTTTAGCAAATCTTCAGCAAGATTTTTATTCAGAGCTTCTAATATTTTATTGCGTGTATCTGTAAATGCTCTTTGTGAATCCATAAAATCCGAGTCTCTTAATTTTCCGCTCAACCATTCTGATATCTCTGAAACCCGGAATAGATTTTTATTGATCATTTTAAGCAAAATGCCCTCTTCTGCACCACGGATAGGCCCATACAAGTCCTTAGGCTCTTTAAAGTGAAACCACTTGGATAGAAATCCAAACCACTCTTCAAAAGTCGCTCTGTCAAATATGGGGTTATTGCCAGCAAACACTTCGTCGATATCCAAGAGTAAACTACAAATACGCATTATTTTATCGACGTCCTCAAGGAAAGGTTTCATTTCTTCTTGTGAATGCAAATCGATAAGGTTACTCCAAATCTGCTCACGTTCTCTCAAGAGCATTTTAATAAACTCTCTTATCTTCTCGGCCTCTTTGTCTTTTCTATTTTCTGCAATGAACTTTTTCAGTTTTTCTGTAACTCCAGAATCATTGAGCGAAATTAGCTCTTGTTTTAATGTGTTATATTCGCTCCAAGTCATCAGCTCCGGAACCTCAATCACAAGCAGGTGGTTTTTAACACGTTCTGGCGTTGTGAATCCGCCGCAATTTCTCAGCGCCTCGTATATCTGCAGAAATCTCATCGTGTCTATATTTTCAAACTTACCGATTTTCGCCTTAACTTTCTTTTCCCATTCTGCATCGGCTTCTTTCTTATCAGAACCAAATGCTCTTTGAGTAACATCTTTTTGTTTGTCCATTAATATGCCAGTAGCTATATCATCCACGGTTTCGGCATCCTGCATAAGCGACTTAAAAACATCCGGGAATTCTATGCGTAATAACTGTGCTAAGTAAAGCAGCTTCCAATCAAGCTCATCTTTTGCGAAGCGCGACAGGAATCCCTTATGCAGGCTATTCAAATATCGTAAATAATGTTTAAACTTTCTAGGGTTTTTAGGGAGAATATCTTTTATGGCATTAATCGCATCTTTTATAATAGACGTTGCGGTTTGCGACAATTCTTTCGCGAGTAACTCATTCCAATCAAAATTTGATGGCATGGGTAACTCAAACGGCCAGTTAATAATTTTATCCAAAAAGTCCTTTGAGTTGATGTATCCCAGCTTGTTTTTTAAAACATCTGAGACCGTTTTTGTATCCAGGCCAATAATGAAAATGCATTGATTTAGGTCAAAAATTTCGTTAAGTAGCATAAGCATATCGTAAACAATCTCGGGTTCTGCTCTGTCCAGATCATCAATAAAAATATATAGCCTTTTATCCTGTAATATATTTTTTAAATCTCGCGATACATTTTTCTTTGTTTCATTAAGTAAGTTTTCTAATGGGGATAAGATTAATTCGGCTATAGCCTTACCAATTTTAGTATCCGCTATCTCGGCAAGCTTTCGTGCTTTTCCAGAGAAATCTTTTATTATCCTCTTGCGTCTGAAATTACCAACAGGGAGGTTTTTCCATGCGGCCAATCCTCTATCTAAGCTTGCAACGAATCCTTTCCAAGCGTCTTCTCTTGAATGAAATTGCCATGGATGAAACATGGCAACCGGATGTCCTTTTTCTTGGCAATAGTGTTTTATGAAATTCATAGCCGTAGTTTTACCGCTACCCCAATCTCCCAAAATTCCAACACGCAAATGAGAATCGATGGGGGTATTATCTATTAGAATAAAAATCCTCTTTGCGAAATTATCCCTATCAAGACAATCATCAGTGGGATCAATCAAAGGATCGTCTACGCCAGTATTAATTTTGACCAGCTCATCTTTTTTCATCTGCCTATAGTATCTCCTGACTATTTGATATTCATCCTACTTTTAATAAAATCTTCCAAATCCTCGGGTTTTACACGCCATCTGCCAATTCTAATGGCTTTGATTTCTTTCTTTGCGATAAGGTCTCGCACCCACTCCTCAGTAAAATCCAGCCTTTGGGCAATCTCTTTTACGGTTAGATATTTTTTTACGTCTTCCATGGCGCCTCTCTTCCTTTTTTGTTGTCCAAAATCGTAAATTTTATAATCCTTAAAAACCCTTATCAGTCCATATTGTATAACTGTGAGCGGTAAAAGTCAATTAATAAGATGCATCGTGAAATTTTATTCGCCTCAACTGGTCTACCATACCTGCAGAAAGTTACGCCAGATTCATGTTCTACACACTCA
>JACREK010000162.1 GCA_016218275.1 Candidatus Gottesmanbacteria bacterium
GTATCTATATAATTGGCGCTGTTGCCGGGTGTCAGCGTCTGTGCCGGACCGCCATAAAGAATATTGATGGCGGTTTTATATACCTGTCCTGCCGGTTGATTGACACGGGAAAAATCAAATGTAAATGGTATCCCGAATATCCAGATTTTGGTAATTGCCGCCAAAAATAAAGCCACCAAAGGTCCATAAAAAAGCCACTGGAAAAAAACGCCTATCCAGATCCAGCCAACGTTGCGGATAAAGACAAATGGCATAAGTACTGCCAGAAATGGAGCTACAATCAGAAGAAACCACAAAATTATTGTCCGCAGTATCATCAGCAATGCCATAACAAAATAAGTTAAAGAAGTCATACGGATAAGGAAAAGTGAAGTATTCACCATTTCTCTATTCAAAAGATTTGTATCGGAATAACCGATAAAGGAAATGTAATTTTCATCCCTGTTTCCGGCTCCGGAAAATATTACATTAAACAGATCTTTTCCGCCTACATTTTCTATAAAAAAGCGCATCATGATCTCACTCACTTGAACAAGAGCCAAAATCAAGATGTAGGAAAAAGTGACATACAGAAGAACCATCGCTACTTTTATAAATATCCCGGGTAAATTAAGCCCGGCTACAGGTGAACTGATTCCGGAAAATATTGCGCTTAAATTTCCCTTTCTTGAAGAAAGTATCAGACCCAACCCCAAAGCAACTATCACCAAAATCACAAATATATAGACAATGTTTCTGGTTATAGCCCACATTTGAGCCAGAACCGGTGCGGTATGGATAGCCGGATGCGAAAAAACCCACCACAGAAGCTGCCTTGCTCTTTCTGAATTTTTACCTACTTCAGTTACATTCGGATCAAATGCCCAAGTGGCGGCATTTGAAGACGGTACCCCTGTGGGCACTTGTGCCTGCACAAATGAATGTAGAAAGTATGGGACACTGATAAAAAGGAGGAAAAAAAGAAATACAAACAATAAAATACCGTGCCATCTTCGGGCAGGAAGAAAAATCATACTAATTTTAGACTACTAGTTTAAACTTATATTGTCAATACAATGGACACCCTTGGACACCTTAGAGGTGGATCAGATAGGACACCTTTGGTAAATCGTCAGAGAAACTCCACGATTCTATAAAGTACTATCCCGCACGTAACCATCACATTTAGTGATTTATTAATGCCAAACATAGGCAATTCAACTATCTGATCAGCCATTTTTAATACTTCCGGCGACACTCCATAAGTCTCATTACCAACGACTATTGCCAGCGGAAACTCCGGTTTGAATTTCGCAAGCGGGATACTTTTTGTGTGTTGTTCTATAGCAATAATTTTGAGCTTTGAGCTTTGCCTGCCCTGAGCTTCCTCGAAGGGAGCTTTGAGCTTGGCAATAGCTTCAACAGCGGTTGAAGCGTATTGCCACTCCACCCACCTCCAAGTATTGATCGATGCTTTTTTTATACGGGGATTTGGCGGAGTAAGAGTTTCTCCGCAAAGAAATACTTTCTTGGCAGCCACAGCATCCGCCAATCTAAAAATCGAGCCCACATTATATGTATCCAAAACATTATCAAGGATGATATAAATGGGATTCCGTTTGATTTTTTTAATCTCTTCTGAACTTGGTTCTTGAGTCCTAAGTTGTTGCGCATTTAATCGAAACATAATTATAAATTCTAAATTCAAAATCCTAAGCTCCAAATAATATCAAAATTCAAATATTTAAATTCAAAACATTTAGAATTTAGTATTTTGAATTTATTTGAGATTTAGTGCTTTGAATTTGGTGCTTAAAATCAGAGAAAGATACCCAATAGATATTCCTATAATTATGCCAAATAGAACATCACTTGGATAATGCTTGCCTAAATAAATTCTGGAAAAGGCAATTAAAAATGCCAATAGATAATACCAGCGGCTCCATTTCTTGTGTTCTTTGGCCAGAATATATGCGGCGGCAAAAGCAAGTGCAGTATGTCCCGAGGGGAAAGAATAAGTGCCGCGCCTGTCAAAAACGACGATTGTTTTTTCTATGGAAAATTCCGGCCGCGGTCTTTTTATGAAATTTTTCAAACCCCCGTCAACAAAAAGGATAATAAACAGGCAGGCGACGACAAGAGCAACAAGTCCTTTTTTGTCTTTCAGCTCTTCCCATATAAATAAAACAATACCGATTACTATCCAGACTATCCCCCAAGTACCGATTCCGGAAAAAAAGGCAAACAGATAATCAGAAAAGAGATTATGCGGAAGGTGGTTAATTACTAGAAAAAGCGTCTTATCTATGGACCAAAGAATATCGATCATAACTGGAACTTATCTCAAAACCTCGAAAAACTGTATTGTTCGAACGTAGTGAGAACTTCTCGCTTACGCTCGAAGAATAGGTTTTGAGATGACTTCTACATTAATTATACCTGAATTATACCTGATCAAGTGGGTTTTGCGGTAGGAGTAGGAGCGGCAGTTGGAGTAACAGTTGCCGCAGGTGTAGTTTCTGCTTTGGTGGGAAGAGGTGTATTTGTGGGAGTTTTCTTGGGTTTGGGTGTTGCTGATGGTGTTGATGTGGGAGTAGTTATACCCGGAGTCGGTGTGTAATAGATTACCTGAAATGAAGGTTCTTTGGGAACCGGAGAAACCAGTTTACTTTTTCCTTTTATAAAAAGATATATTAATCCTAAAACTGCCAAAAGAAGCAAGATGACAAAAATTAGACTTGCTTTTGACTTTGATTGCCTCTCCAGCTCCATATATATCCAATTATAAAATAAATAAGACGCAGATACAATCTGTTGGCTTTACATCACTCATTATTTTCTTCTGCCCAGCGCGGTTTGTTATCCTGACATAAACTTTTCGGCGAGCCGCCACACCACAAATACGGCAATCCCCTCTCCATCATTGATTCTTGTTTATTTGACTGAATATCCAGATTGGGCGGAAAGTAGGATCTCACCAATTCTTCTGCTTTTTGATCACCGATTTTAGCAATTCCTGCTACATCGGCAATATTTTTGACAAGACCGGCAAAAAAGTCAACTAAATTGGTAGAAAGAGACTCTTTCTTGGCAGGACTTCGCAAAGCTCTTACTATAGTATAATCTTCAGTCGCTTTATAAATCGGTCTTGCCTCAATAAGAGGTTTTGCACCTTGTGTTTCGGTGGTACCTTGGAGTTTAATTCCCTCCTGACTCTCAAAGGTAGTAAATTTTAGATTTGGCGGTAACATTCCTCTATTTATATCTCCCAACTGTTCAATCCTATTCTTTTTTAGACCGAATACTAAATTGCTTATGAAATCAGAAAGCGACTGACCGTAGGTGGAAAGCTGTGGCGGTGTGGCCGGAGTAGGAGCAGTGGTAGCGGTAATTTCTTGAGCGTAAATATTAGTAGTAAGCAGCAGGTAGCAAGCAGTAAGCAGCATGAACTTTGACAGGAAAGACTTCATTAAGAATAGTATAACAGATGAAAATAACCCAATAAATACCAATAAACCAATACTACCAATAAATGGTTAAATGCCAAATGATTAAATTCAGGAGTTACGCAAAGGAATCTGATTCATCTTGTCATTGCGAGCCGAACGATAGTGAGGCGTGGCAATCTCTATAATAAAGATTGCGGAGCTTGTCCCGAACTGTCATTAGAGATTTCTTCGCTCCGCTCGCAATGACAGTGAGGGATCTCTCCTAGCAATGACAAACTGCGTAAGTCCTGTAAATTAATAAATTTTCTTTTTTATTGGGTTATTGGATGATTGGGTTATTGGATGATTGGGTTATTGGGTTATTATTTAATATCCTCCTTCTTCCAGGCGGCAAAATTACACTTTGGGTAACTACTGCAGCCGTAAAATTGTTTTCCTCGCCTGGTTTTTTTTATCACCATATCAGCGCCGCAACGGGGACACGGGATGCCGACAGTTTCTACAATATTCTTGGTA
>JACREK010000017.1 GCA_016218275.1 Candidatus Gottesmanbacteria bacterium
TACAATCGCGAAAGTATAAACCGCCGGATTAGGGATTTTTTTGGAAATCAAAAATTTGTCCACCACGGCGGCGATGGCATTCAGAAAATAGGCGATGACGACAATGGGGAGCCACATGTGATTGAGGGTTTATTAAGGGTTTATTTAGGGGTAATTTAAGGGTTGAGGGTCACTAGTGTCTCACTTAAAATTTAATAACATCTAAATTTTGACTTAATTTAGCCATTATTTGAGAAAAATATATTTTACGATTTGAATTCATATTTGAGATAATTGATAAAGATTTATCCGTTTAATCTTTATCCAACCATATGAATCAAGGAAAATATGTTTTTTCTCAGATAATGGAACACCTCCCATATTATCAGTTCAGCCAATGCGTTAAAAGATACCGGGGCGATTATCGAATTAGAGGCTTAACCTGCTTGGAACAATTTCTGGCCATGGCCTTTGGGCAACTGACCTATCGTGAGAGTCTGCGGGATGTGGTGATTTGTTTGAATTCACAAAAATCAAAATTGTATCATCTTGGTTTTCGTTCTTCAATCACGAGATCAACCCTGGCTCGCATGAACGAGAGAAAAGATTGGCGGATCTACCGTGACTTTGCCAAAGTACTTATTGGACAAGCCAGAAAATTGTATACTGACGACAAGGAGTTTGATTTGAATTTGCGAGGTACGGCTTATGTGATTGATTCAACCACGATTGAATTGTGTCTGAACATTTTCCAATGGGCCAGGCTGCTTAAGGTCAGAGCCGCTGTCAGGTTGCACTTGCAACTTGATTTGCAGGGCAATATCCCTTCATTTTTCGATATTACTACTGGTAAAGTGCATGATGTGAATTTTCTGGACATGATCATCATCGAATCAGGGGCGTACTACATCATGGATAGAGGCTATCTGGACTTTGAAAGACTTTATCGAATTCATCAATCAGGAGCTTTCTTTGTTACTCGAGCCAAAAAGAATTTTGCTTTTAAACGGCTCTATTCAAACAAGGTGGATAAAAATGCGGGGATCAGATGTGATCAGATTATTAGACTGACAAATTATCAGGTGGCCAAGAAATATCCTGACAAATTGAGGCGGATAAAATATTTTGACCAAGAAACTAACAAGTTTTTCGTATTCCTGACCAATGACTTTAACATTGATGCCAAGATAGTCGCTGACTTGTATAAATATCGTTGGCAGATAGAATTATTCTTCAAGTGGATCAAGCAACATTTGAAGATAAAAGCTTTCTGGGGTTATTCTGAAAACGCGGTTAAAACCCAAATCTGTATTGCTCTCTGTGTTTATCTGCTGGTTGCCATCATTAACAAGAGGCTGAATATTGATCGAAATCTTTACGAAATTCTACAAATTTTAAGCGTGGCTCAACTGGATAAAAGTCCCTTAGGTAAGCTAATTTCCGAGAATGATTTATACATTCAAGAGCAGGACTCTCAAAAACAGGCTAACCTATGGGATTTTAAGTGAGACACTAGTGGCAAAGCAATAATTATGAAACTAAACACTATTTATCAAGACGACTGCATAAAGATTTTAAATGAAAAAATTGACGAAAAGTCAGTTGAGTTGATTTTTGCCGATCCTCCATACAATCTTTCCGGCAATGGTCTGAAGTGGGAAGGCAATAAAACTGGTGGCGATTGGTATATGGTGAACGAAAAATGGGATAAAATGTCCGCCCCAGAATATATGCAGTTTACAAGAAAATGGATTGGTGCTTGCCACAAAGTATTAAAAGATAATGGCTCAATTTATATTTCTTGCACTTATCACAATCTTGCAGAGGTAATGATTACGCTGAAACAGCTCAATTTCAAAATTAATAATGTCATCGTTTAGTTTATTTTGAGTGTTATAGCGATGTCAATCAAGCTATCGCCAGAGAGAAACAATTGAAAAAATGGAATCGCGCTAAAAAAGAGTGGTTAATCAAGACCATTAATCCAAGTTGGAAGGATTTATCAAGAGAATAATTTTAAGGGATTCCTCGACTCCGCTTCGCTCCGCTCGGAATGACAAAAAGAGTATGGCCAAAGATTATTACAAAATTCTCGGCATTTCCAAAAACGCCTCGCTGGACGACATCAAGGCGGCTTTTCGGCGTCTGGCCCATCAGTATCATCCAGACAAAAAAGGCGGCAACGCGGAAAAATTTAAAGAAGCCAACGAGGCCTTTCAGGTTCTGTCTGACGAGCAAAAGCGCCAGCAGTACGACCAGTTTGGCACCACTTTTGAACAGGCCCAGGCCGGGGGCGGTTTTTCCGGCTTTGACGGCTTCCGCGACTTTTCCGGCGCGGCGCAGGGTTTTGATTTCGGCGATTTGGGAGATATTTTTTCCGGTTTTGGCGATATTTTCGGAGGAGGCGGAGGTCGTCGGAGTGCTCGTCGGGCGCGCAAAGGCAATGATATTCAGGTGGATATGGAAATTGACTTGAAGGAAGCGGCTTTTGGCGCGGAAAAGA
>JACREK010000161.1 GCA_016218275.1 Candidatus Gottesmanbacteria bacterium
TGGGGCATAGGTTTAGACTGGTGTCTTTCTATAATTCATTAAAAGAGGGGAACATAAGACCCCGTTGGGCGGGGGAGGCGGCGCAGGGATACGGAGCGCCTACTTTTCTTTTTAACTATCCATTACCGTATTATATTGCTTCTTTTTTCCATTTCCTGGGATTTTCCATAAATACATCGGGACAACTTTTGGCGGCAGCATCTTTGTTGCTGTCGGGTTTGTTCATGTTTCTGGTGGTGAGGAGATTAGTGGGGGGATTAGGGGGAATAGAAGGATCAGGAGGATTAGAGAATTTGGGGGGTATGGTGGCGGCTGTTGTATATACTTATGCACCTTATCATCTGCAGATGACATATCTTTATGACAGTTGGGGAGAGGAACTGGCGTTTGTTTTTCCACCGTTGATACTTTATCTTATGGTTTCTTTTTGTCATTCCGACTCCTTGGCGAAGCCAAGGGTGGAGGAATCTCGCAGTTTATCTGCGATATTTCTCGCATTCGCGAGAGATCCCTCGACGGAGTTTATCCCGAGCGAAGCCGAGGGGCTCGGGATGACATTGCCATGTCACTTTGCGCTTTTAACTATTGTTTGGATTTTATTTATTCTTTCCCACAATGTTTCCGCGATAATGTTTACGCCGGTTTTGATTTTATCAAGCATGCTTGTTCTTTCCGGTTCCTCCACCTGGAAGGAGTCCTTCGGCCACCTTCCAGGTGTCTTGAGCGCCTTTTTTCTGGCGGTTTTGATTTCTGCCTTTTTCTGGTTGCCGGCATTGGTACTGCAAAATGAGATGAAATATCCGCAGTTTCTCTCAACCGAAGCAGCAATGCGGGGGTCATTTTTCAAGTCCTTTTCGTTTCAGCTGGAAACGGCAGTAAGAGTGATAAAAGAGGGTACAACTCATTATCTGGATTTTACAGTTGGATTGCCGATACTTGCCGGTTTGGTTTTATTTATTATGTATAAGTTGAAGATGATGACAAACTCTAAATCCCAAGCACCAAATCCTAAACAATATCAAAATGACAGTCAGACTGTCATCCCGACCAAGCGAAGCGCGTGGAGGGATCTCTCGCGAATGCGAGAATCATTCTTAGATAAACTGAGAGATCCCTCGACGGAGTTTATCCCGAGCGAAGCCGAGGGGCTCGGGATGACACGAGGTGTCAATTTATTTGGAACTTGGGATTTTGGATTTTGGATTTTTTTACTGTTAATAATAAGTCTCTATCTGACTAACTATGCTTCCAACTGGCTTTGGAAATTGCCTATCGTTTCTTACCCCTTATCTTTTATCCTTTACCCCTTCCGTTTCCTCTTTGTAGCGACTTTTGCGGGCGCTATCCTTGCAGGAGTAATAACGTCTTCTGTCATGCCGAACTTGTTTCGGCATCTAAAGACCCTGAAACACATTCGTTACGCTCAGTGCAGGCAAGTTCAGGGTGACAAATTGTTTTCTGTATTTCTAATTGCTTTTTCTTTTATTCAAGGTCTGCCTTATACCAAGCCTGCTATTGATATTTTTCCTTTTCCGGACAGTTATTTCTCCGGTAAGCAGACTGTCACAAGCGCCCCTCTGACGCGTAAAAATATGCTGATAAAGGAGTTTTTACCGGCAAGAGCCAATCTTGAATTTTTGCAAAACGAAGAAACGAAAACTTCCGGCAGGGACGAATTGTTAATCATAAGAGGTGACGGGAAAATTACCGGCATAAGGAGTAAATCCGAGGAAGTATCTGCAGCAATTGACGCAAAAACTGATGCCGATTTATTATTAAACCGCTTTTATTTCCCCAATTGGGAGGCAAGAATTGATGGATTAAAGAAAGAAATCATTACTGATGAAGTGGGGAGAATGCTCCTGAGAGTTAATAGTGGTAATCATGATTTAAAACTTATTTTTGGAATAAGCGGGATAGAGAGGATTTCATACGTGTTGTCATTGGTGGGAATTATAATATTGATTGGAGTTCATCACTTTCACGCACGTGCATAAATGTGATGAATGGAGGATAGAGGTATAGTAGGATAGAAGTATGGAGTTATTTCTGGTTTTATTTACAATTATACTTTTTGTTTTTCTCAATAGTCTGACCTATATTTTAGGAGCTCTTGCTACACCTGCAGGAAGTGTCTTTTTGGGCACAGTGCATTGGACAGGCGATTACTTTTCTTACCTTTCCCAGTTTGCCCAAGGAGCAACAAACTGGTTTTTTTCATACGATCTTTATACTTCCGATTTTCCTCATCCCACACTCGTTGGCTGGGTGAATGTGTTTTTGGGCCGTATTTTTCATCTTATCGGTATCAATCATCTGATGGCTTATCAGCTGTCGATTGTAATATTTGCCGCTGCATTCCTGGGCGTGTCTTATCTTCTGATACGGGAGATTTTCCCTCCCTCCTCCCGTCATCCCGAGCCCCGATCTATATCGGGGCGAGGGATCTTGGAGAGATTCCTCGACTCTCCGCCAAGTGGCGGATCGCTCGGAATGACAGTAAGAAGTGATGGGAATGTAATCAAAAGAGTCATGGCTTTTGTGCTTTTTGTAACCAGTAACGCATTGCCGAAGATAATCTGGGAGGGCGGAAAATGGAGTTTGTCTTACTATGATTTCTGGTTTAATAATGGACTTCCTTTCAACAGACTCGGGGGCGTGCCGCATCATTTAATAGCACGAACTGCAATTTCGTTGAGCTTACTTTTGGCGATTTGGTGGTGGAAGAAGAAAGATTGGAGGATTTTATTGACCTTTCCAATTATTGGATTTGTCTTAGCAAGTGTGGAGCCGGTGCATTGGGGGTTAGTAGTCGTTGTATTATTGTTAACGACTATTTTTTACTTTTTTGTTTTTCCGTTTACGAAGTATTTACTGCATAAATTCCAAATTCAAAGCACCAAATCCCA
The DNA here is from genome assembly GCA_016218275.1 of Candidatus Gottesmanbacteria bacterium. GTDB lineage: Bacteria > Patescibacteriota > Microgenomatia > 2-02-FULL-39-11 > 2-02-FULL-39-11 > JACREK01. The sequence goes on from JACREK010000161.1 coordinate 2,910, forward strand.
AATAAATTCCAAATTCAAAGCACCAAATCCCAAACAGATATTAAAAGTTTTAAATTTTGAAAATTATAATTTTAAATTTATTTGGAACTTAGAATTTTGGATTTGGGATTTTATCCCTAGTATCTTTCTATTTATCGCTGGTCTTCCGATGGCGATTTATCTAAAGAATATCGTTTCCCATCCGCCATATTCACAGCTGGCAGTTTGGGAAGCTACACAACAGTTGCATATAAACTTTCTCGACTTTATTTTGGGTAACGGTCCTGTGGCTATTTTGGCGCTGGCAGGTTTTTTCCTGACACGAGTTTCGCACTTTTGCCATTATCCACCTCGGATGGTAGCCCGAAGGGATTCCTCCGAGGTGAAGTTGCCGGTAAATCCTTCACCATCCGAGGAGTCCTGCGGACACCTCGGAGGTGTTTTAATCGAAGTGCGAAA
>JACREK010000164.1 GCA_016218275.1 Candidatus Gottesmanbacteria bacterium
ACACCATCCGAGGTGTCTTTAACGCTTATTTTCTATATGATGCTATCTCTATCATCTGCCAATAGACTTCGCCAAAGAGGGGGAAAGAAAAAGATGAGAAATTCCCAAATGTCAACGTGCAAGATTAAAAAACAAAGCGCTAGAACCAAACAAACATCCGCAATTGGATGGGTTTTGTCCTACGCAAAGGCAGATAATAACAAGAAGACTCTCTCTCTGTCAAATCGCTATGGGATACTACTTGACTTAGACTACAATTTAGACTACAATATATTGTATATATGAATACTACAAATATAGATACTACCACTTACAATGCTACCGATCTTCGCTTCAGGTTGGGAGCGATTCTTGACGAGTTGGATAGAAGATCCGCCCCTATCCTTATCATCTCCCGCTCCAAACCTTGCGCTTGGCTTTATCCTTATACGAAAAAAGCCTTAACTAGTGCCGCTTTTGACAAATGGCAAAAGGAGGCTCTCCCTAAGTACAAGAAAATCAAAGCACAAAAAATGATCGAACTTATAAGAATTGACAGAGATAGAAAATGAAAAAGAAACTTGCTGTTTTTGACACTTCTGTTGCCATCAAGTGGTTTTTCCCAGAAAACGGAAAAGATCAGGCCTTAGTGCTTAGAGAAAAACATGTCAATGGCGAAATTACATTGGCTACCCGGGATCTGTTTTTATACGAATTTACCTCAGCGTTGAAAAATTATTCTGATCCTAAGATTGCTGAAAAAGATTTTCTTCTTGCCCAAAAAGCTATTGAGTCGCTTCGGATTACTCTTTTTCCTCTTGAGTATGGGGAATTATCAGAATTATTCTCACTTTCAAGAAATTTAGATATTTCTATTTATGACAGCTCATACATTCTACTTGCTCAGAAACTCTCCTCCAGTCTATACACGGGAGATAAAAAACTTTATCTAGCAGGAAAAAAAACTGTTAAGGCTTTCCTCATCTAACTGAAAACAGTCGTCTTTCCTCTTCACAAATCCTATAATGTGTGCTATATTTTGTCGCCATGGGAAAAAGACGACTACAGCGCGACTTAACTCTAATTTTTATTGCTCCACTTATTCTTTTAAAATGGATCGGTGACCTTCTGATTAATTTTGTAAAATTATTTTTTAAATTATGCATCAAAACCTATAATATTCTTTTTTCATTTTTTTCCCTGGGTAAAAAAATTTCAAATAAATTCTGGTTGAGGAGAGAGAAAAAAGCTGAGGCAATCGTTTACAAAAGAACTCTTAAGTTTTATCTGCAAAGCAAATTCTCTCGCCTTAAAAAATTTCTTTCCCCAAAACCGCCGAGTCTCCCTTCTTTTGGAACATTTTTTATAAAACTGAAATATTTTCTTTTGGGAGCAGTAGTTGTTGCAATGATTGCCGCAATCTATCAATTAAATATTATTGTCAAATCCCTACCCAATCCCCTCTTTCTTACAAACCGCGATATTCCCACCACTACCAAAATCTATGACAGGCACGGAAAACTTCTTTATGAAATTTATGCTGAAGAAAATCGCACACCCATAAAACTTGCCGATACTCCCAAAATCGTAAAAGATGCAACTATTGCTATTGAAGATAGGGAATTTTATAAACATCAGGGATTTTCGGCAAAAGGAATCTTTAGGGCTCTGATTCATAATTTAAACTCCGACTCTCTTGAAGGAGGATCCACCATCACACAACAGTTAGTAAGAAGCGCTCTGCTTACTCCCGAAAGGACATGGAGCCGGAAAATCAAAGAATTTTTTCTTTCTATTTGGACAGAAAGACTTTATAACAAGGATCAAATACTGGAAATGTATCTCAATCAGGTTCCCTATGGCGGGACCGCTTGGGGGATAGAAGCAGCCGCCCAAACTTATTTTGGCAAAAAAACCCAAGGACTTACTCTTTCTGAAGCTGCACTTCTTGCAGGTCTTCCTGCGGCTCCAACTTTTTATTCTCCTTTTGGTGCTCATCCGGAACTAGCAAAAATCCGTCAGGAAGAAGTCTTAAGTAAAATGGTTGAAAGCGGTTTCATATCTGCCGAACAGAAAGATGTGGCAAAAAAACAGGTCCTTTCTTTCAGACGTCCTACCGTTCCTATTTCCGCACCGCACTTTGTCATGTACGTCAAAGATCTTTTGGAGAAGCAATATGGTCCAAGAATTGTGGAAAGAGGAGGACTTCGCGTCACTACCACATTGGATTTACAGCTGCAGGAGGTAGGGCAAAAGGCAGTCGCTACACAAATAGAAAGTCTGCGCCCGTTAAATGTGGGAAATGGCGCGGCACTTATTACCGACCCCAAAACAGGGGAAATACTTGCTATGGTCGGAGGGGTTGATTTTTTTGATAAAGAAAATGGAGGCAATGTCAATGTCGCAACTGCACTGCGGCAACCGGGATCTTCTATAAAAGTGGTGACTTATGCTGCGGCTCTTAGATATGGCTATACTGCCGCTTCCATTCTGGATGATTCACCGATTACTTACAAAATAATAGGGGCTCCTTCCTATACACCGGTTAATTATGACGGCAAATATCACGGCAAGATTCCGCTGCGCATTGCTCTTGCTTCTTCTTATAATGTACCGGCGGTAAAAGTCCTTTCGACGGTAGGAGTGAAAAATATGATTGAACAGGGAAGACTGATGGGCATAACCACATGGGATGATGAGAACCGCTTTGGCCTTTCTTTAACTTTAGGCGGAGGAGAAGTCACTATGCTTGATATGGCAAAAGTTTACGGGACACTTGCGGAAGGAGGCGTCAGGAGAAATTTGACTCCGATTTTAAATATTGTTAATTACCGCGGTGAATCACTTCCCACTCCGGTGATACAAAATGAAATTCAAGCTGTCTCGCCCGCAATTGCCTTTATTTTAACGAATATTCTTTCTGATAACTTTGCCAGAACTCCCGCCTTTGGACCAAATTCTGCCCTTAATATTGCCGGAAAGACTGTAGCGGTGAAAACAGGAACGAGCGACAATAAAAGGGATAACTGGACAATAGGTTATACACCAGATTATGTAGTAGTAGTTTGGGTAGGCAATAATGATAATTCGCCCATGAATCCCTCCCTTACTTCAGGCATTACGGGAGCAGCGCCAATTTGGAATGAGATTATACGCAACATTCTCTCAGACATTCCAGATAAACAACTTATCCTGCCCGAAGATATAACCAGTATGCCCTGCTTTGGCAGAATTGAATTTTTTATCAAAGGTACGGAACCCAAAGGTGGCTGTATTCTTCCACCTACAAATACACCGGGGCCTTCCCCACAATAAGATTTATTATTTCTCAACTACCACTACTCCAGTATCGCTAGGCGCCATATGATTGTGGTATTTCCAATTACCCACTTTGGTAAAAGTATAAGAATAAGTACCGCCATTATTGACTGATTTTAACTGGTCAAAACCAGCCAAATCTGTATGACTTGGATGTGGCGCAGATGCC
>JACREK010000163.1 GCA_016218275.1 Candidatus Gottesmanbacteria bacterium
GCTATACGCCAAATAAGGCTGGAGGATGTATGGATTTAAGACAAATTGGAGAAGCAATCTTCTGGCTGATCGTAGGCTTTGGCGTCATTGCGCTCTTTGCCGGCGGATATGCTGCTCTCCAGAAAGCTGGAAACGCAATCGAAAACATCTTACACGAGATTTTTGCACCATGGACGTAAGATTTTCCGGCCTAACCCCCTTCGCAAATAGCGATTCATCGGATCCGCAAGGATCTTTGTCTCGCGTTTGCGGGATGTTTGGATGAGTTGTCTGTTTGTGGAGTGGTTTAGGTTTCAGAAATTGACAGTGTCATCCTGAACTTGTTTCAGGATCTCTAAACGATATTGTTTCGATGTTCTAGAACATGATAACAATAGATGCTGAAATAAATTCAGCATGACAGTATTATCAATTCTTGAAATCTCCACTCCACAAAGGAGTAATAACTAACTTTCCCCACAAATTCCAGAAGCGGAACTCTGTGGGGATTTTTAGTGGATTTATCTAGTGTCTTCTAAATACCATACAAACTCATGCTATAGCATAAATTTGTATGGTTTAACAAAAGATATATTGTCATATCACCTAAATCACAACATTATGCAATAGCTGAAAATTGTGATATGGCTTCTACAACACGTTTAACTTCTCCATCAGTTAACTCAGGAAACATTGGCAGAGACAAAATTTCTTCACATGCTTTTTCCGCCTCGGGAAAATCGCCCTTTTTGTATCCCAAAAACTTAAAAGACGGCTGGAGGTGGATAGGTTTGGGATAATGAATGGCTGTTTGAATACCTTTTTTTCCTAAATATTCTTTCAACTGATCCCTTTTCTCCGTCCTAATAACAAATAAATGATAGACATGCTTGGCGTACGGAGCTTCATACGGCCATTTGCAAGAGGTACTCTTGTAAAGCTCGTAGGAACGAGCTATATCCCTGCGTCTTTCATTCCATCCACCAAGATATTTCAATTTAACTAATAATATCGCCGCTTGCAGCTCATCAAGTCTGCTGTTTCTCCCCAGTAATACACTGTTATACCGCGTTTTCTCCCCGTACATCCGCAATAATCTTACTTTCTTATAAATATCTTCATTATTGGTTACCACCATCCCCCCATCCCCAAAACAACCCAGGTTTTTGGTGGGATAGAAAGAGAAGCATCCTATGTCGCCAATACCACCGACTTTTTCCCATTGGCCAGATGTCATCCCGAGCCCCTCGGCTTCGCTCGGGATAAACTCCGTCGAGGGATCTCTCAATTTATTTGAGTTTGATTCTCGCATTCGCGAGAGATTCCTCCACGCGCTTCGCTTGGTCGGAATGACAAGGTCATTCTGAATTCCAACTTCCGCTCCGTGCGCCTGTGCGCAATCCTCAACCACCGGAATTCCGTATTTATTTCCGATCTTCAAAATCTCCCCCATATCAGAGGGTTGTCCATAAAGGTGAACCGGGATTATCGCTTTTGTTTTTTTAGTGATTGCTTGAGGAATCTTTGCTGGATCGATATTGTAAGAAGAAGGATCAATATCTACCAATTTTGGTACAGCACCAATGGCCGTTACGGCAAAAACAGTAGGATAAGCATTGGCAGGCAGAATCACCTCGTCTCCCGACCCAACCCCTACTGCTAAAAGCGCCAAAGAAAGAGCATCAGTCCCACAAGCCACTCCCACCGCATACTTGACTCCCAGATATTTGGCAAATTTTTCCTCAAACTCAGCTACTTTTGGTCCAAGGATGAAAATTCCACTGTCAACCACTTCTTTAATCGCATTGTTTAATTCTTTTTCCAAAATCTTATTTTGTCGTTCGAGTGTAAATAAAGGGATCATATAAGATTAACGATCCGGGATCGTTTTACCTATGACGAACCGGTAGATAAACAAACTAATCACCAATAATGTTTTTTATATTTCCTATAATACTCCACTGTTTTCCTAATTCCCTCTTCGATAGAAGTCTTAGGTTTCCAACCGTAGGTTTTCCTTATTTTATTCCAATCAGCAACATAATCTCCTATTTCAATCTTCTCTCTCTCTTTTGGCATCGGTTGAAGTTTGTATTTTCCTTTTCCAACTACTTCAATTGTCTTTTTTACAAAATCCAAAAGAGAAACCGGAGTTCCACCCAAATTATAAGCCTCTCCCCAACCTCTGCTACCTGCTCCTACCAATAATAATGCCTCAACTACATCATCTATATAATTTATATCTCTTATTTGCTTGCCGTCTCCAAACAATTTTACTTCTTCTCCATCTAAGATTTTTCTTATAAACCAATTGAGAACCCCTTGACGCGGATGTTTCATCTGATGTCTCGGCCCAAAAGTATTGGTCATCCGCAGCGATACTGTCTTAATGCCATAAACAGAAGTGTACAGGAGATGGTATTTTTCGGCGGCGATATTATTGATACCATTTATATCTGTCGGTTCCTGCGGATGATTTTCAGTAACGGGCAAGTACTTGGCTTTTCCGTATTGGTTTCTTGTTCCGGCAAATACAATTTTGACTTTGGGATTTAACTTTCTTACAGACTCAAGAAGTGATAGCTGCGCCCGGCAGTTGATTTCCAAATCCGTCAAAGGACTCGTCATACTGTCAATATGAGAAAGCGTCCCGGCAAGATTGAAAATTATGTCTTTATCTTCCACTTCCCTATCCACTGTTTTCTTATCCCTTATATCTCCTTTTACCCATTTCACTTTATCCTTAATGGGTGCAATATTAAAAAGATTGCCTCCATACTCCGGAATCAGGGCATCAACAATATGCACTTTGGCTCCCAATTCAACTAATTGAATAGCCAGATTGCTGCCGATAAAACCAAGTCCGCCGGTAATCAAGATTTTTTTATTTTTAAAAAAAGAGTTCATGCAACTATTTATGTATAATTACCTTAATGAGATCCTTCGACTCTCCCTCGACAAGCTCGGGATCGCTCAGGATGAAAATGGGTCTGAAGACTCATTTTCACTTTATCACTTTTTTCGTAATAGTAAATATTCTCCTTATTATTTCCCAGACACCAATGATTATACGCTTTCTGAACACCCCGCAGGACAGAATTTACCCCTTCGTCCACACCGACTGGGCGCATGATTACTATCTTTATCTTGCTGCTATCAATCAAGGAATAAATGGTGATTTTCTTTACCATGATCCTTATACTACCGAACCAACCACAAAAGGTATTTTCTATATCTTCTTTACTACCACCGGCCAGATAGCCCGAATTTTTCACCTCAATCCAGTTGCTGCTTATCATCTTTTAACTATTATCTCCTTTGAAATGTTTGCTACTCTTGCTTTTCTTCTTTCCCAGATGATTCTTGGCAGAAAGTATGCGTTTTGGGGAGCTTTATTTGGGATTATTGGAACGATCTCTCCAACTCTCATCTGGAATTTCAAAATTGATTTTCCTATCAATATGCCCTGGTGGATTATGATGGATGCTTTTGAAAGATTATATGCTCTTCCTCACTACGGAGCAGCTCAAGCGTTGCTTCTGCTTTTTGTGATTCTAATCATCAATTTTTATCGAAACCGCAGGATAAAAAATGCAATCCTGGCAGCTTCTGCAATTTTTATAGCCGGAATCATTCTACCGTCTGTTCTTTTACCGATCGGTATTGCCCTGCCTATTTCCTATTTCTTTTACATATTGCGGAATTCATTTATGCAAAAGAAAATTATTTTGGAACAAAAAATAGCCTTTGGTTTCATCCTTATAGTAGCTTTTGCTTTCATCTGTTATATTCTTTTGTTTTATCAGGGACAGGCTGGCTTCCCATGGAATCACTGGATACCCTGGGGTATTACCAGGTGGAATTTAAATGAACCGGCTTTTAATCGTATACTTTTATTATCTTTTGGAATTTTGCCTATATTAGCATTACCGGCAATGGTTAGAGCTATCCGAAGAAATAATTGGGAGCTTATTTTTATAAGCCTCTGGGCCATACTTCCCTTTTTTATGCTTCCCTTTGTCAACATCTTAAGCATTGCC
>JACREK010000004.1 GCA_016218275.1 Candidatus Gottesmanbacteria bacterium
TGGCATATTCTTCAGAGTAGAAGTGCGATGTTGGTTATGGTAGCGTTATTTTTCCTTGAAGCTGGAATTCTTTTCTTTTTAAAAGCTTTAAAAAAACCAAAGTATTTTATTTTCTCATCTTTATTTTTTGTTCTATCAATATACTCTTATTACGGTTTAAGGGTAATTACGCCTCTGATTATTCTTACATTGGTAATAATTTATCGGTGGCGCTTTTCCTTTATATCAAGATATATAGGAATAAGTATATTATTGGGAGCTTTGATTTTGCTGCCATTAGGACTGTCATTTATAAAAGAAAAAGATGTAGTTTTGGGTCGGGCAAGAACCGTAAGTATTTTTTATGATCAGGGAGTCAAACTGCGGCAATGGGAACTTTTGACTCAGGATGGGAATAATAACAATCCGCTAATTTCCAGATTTTTCCATAATAATTTATATATGTATGGAAAAGGCATCTTTCAGAGATTCTTATCTCATTTTGACGGACGCTATCTGTTTTTAGAAGGAGATAAAGCGCAACCGTTTCAAATACCCAATATGGGAATACTTTATCTAATGGATGCCATTTTTATAGTTTTGGGAATATATTCATTATTCAGAAATTATTCCGGAATAAGACTGTTGATTACTTTATTCCTTATTATTTCTTTTATACCTGCCGCATTTACATTTATGACGCCATCCAGCAACAGAACTTTCAACGCCATAATTCCTTTGCTAATTCTAATTCCAGTTGGATTGATATATTTCCTAGAATACATATTAAAACATAATGTCATTGCGAGGAGCACATTCGACAAGCTCAGTGTAAACTCCGCGACGTGGCAATCTCTTACAGATACAAGCTCGCATTCGCGAGAGATTCCTCTCCGCCAGCTGGCGGATCGGAATGACAATATTACAATAACTGGTAAAGTTATCATCTCAATATTATATGCTGTCAGTTTTTCTTACTTTTTGAGACAATATTTTATTGTTCTGCCGAATGATTATTCTAACTGGTGGAATTACGGTTGGAGAGAAGTTGTTAGGTATGTAAATTCTATAGAAAACAAATATGATAATGTAATTATTGCTGATGTTAATGGTATGCCTTATATATATTTCTTATTTTATGGTAGTTATGATCCGGCAAAATATCAAAAAGAGTCAATAAGGACTTATGTTGCGGACAGATTTGGTTTTGAGCATGTGGAAGGTTTTGGAAAATATCTATTCCCCAATAACTTTAACTGGAAATATGCAAAAGATAATCTGCAAAAGAGTACTCTTTATGTGGTTCCGGCAGATCAGGCGGCAGGAGAAGAAGGTTTCACTAAAGAAATAAAGTTTCCCAATGGAAAAACCGCTTATAAAATCTTTGAATATGAATAAGCGTAAGTTGTTTCTCATATTGATAATTTTTTTGGGCTTTATATTAAGGTTGTGGAAAGTTGGCGAGATTCCGCCCGGTCTTAACCGTGATGAAGCATCAATTGGTTATACTTCTTATTCGATACTAAAAACTGGAAAAGACGAGTATGGAACTTCATTTCCGTTGTCCTTCAAATCATTTGGCGATTGGAAACTTCCGTTATATATTTATTCTGATATTTTTGCCGTGAAGCTGTTTGGCTTATCTGAAGTTTCCGTAAGGCTTCCGTCAGTCCTGATAGGCACATTTGCCCTGGTTATTGTTTATTTTTTGACAAAAGAATTATTGAATGGTTATAAGTATTCGGAACAAGCCGGTCTTCTGTCTTCTTTTCTGCTGGCAATATCTCCGTGGCATCTGCATTTTTCCAGGGTGGCATCTGAAGCAAATTTTTCAGTATTTTTGATAAGTCTTGGTTTACTATTATTCTTCAAGGGATTCCGATCGCTTCTGCTTCTTTTTCTATCTTCTTTTGTATTCGCCTTAAGTCTCTATTCCTACCATAGCAGTCACCTCTTCACTCCAGTTCTTATACTGGGATGTGTTATTGTCCTTTATTTAAGAAGAACCAGCAAGAAAGTTATTTTCCTTTTTATCCTTCCATTTATTTTTTTAAGCTTTATCATCTATCAAAAGACATTTACTTCTGCAGATAAAACCAAATTGTCAGGTCTTTCATATTTTGCCGATAAGTATTTAGTCTACCAGAAAATATCATTAGCAAGAATGGAACACATCTACCAGTCGCAATTATTTTCGCAAGTTTTGCATAATAAACTGACTTTTGCCGCCGGCAGATTTACAGAAAATTATCTAAAAAGTTTCTCCCCGGAATTCCTGTTTCTTAAAGGCGGAGGCAATCTTCAGCATAACATTCCAAATTTCGGCAATCTGTATGTTTGGGAATTACCGTTTATCCTTTTCGGCATATTTTTTATGTTTCATAAAAAAATCAGATGGAGATATTTTTTGCTTTTTTGGCTCCTACTCTCGCCGATACCCGCAGCCATAACCCGTGATGCGCCGCATTCGGCCAGAATGCTGTCTATTCTGCCCCTGCCCCAAATTTTGGCCGCTTTTGGACTGGCGGAGATAATTACCCTGCTTAAAGACAAGAGAATTAAAAAATATTTTTTAATAGTTGCTTTGTTTCTTTTGCAGATTAACTTTGTTTTATATCTTGACAGGTACTTTATCCATTTTCCACAAGCAGGAGAAGTTTACTGGGGAGGGGGTTATAAAGACCTGATTTCAAAAATTTCAGAAGTTTCCGGTCAATATAAGAAAATTGTGATGGACCGGCCGGACTATTCGCCTTATATTTACTTTTTGTTCTATCAAAAAATTGATCCGGCAGATTTTCAACAGAAAGTTGTCAGATACACTGTTGACGCTGAAGGTTTTCAGCATGTAAAAAGTTTTCAAGATTTGACATTTGAAAAACTTGATTGGTCTGATGACTTGCTTATTCCGGGAAGACTTCTTGTCACATGGGCTGAGTCTACTCCTCCAAACGCCACAAGAAGCGCAATAACAGTTGATAAAAAAATATTGAACCGCATGGAAGAAAAACAGGGACAGATATTTGGTTTGCAGATTGGTGACGTGATTTACAATAGATTATTACAAGTAATAAGACTAAAAAATGGTACGCCCCAATTTTATCTGATTGAAGTTAACAAAAATGTTTAATATCTATTTTCATAAATATCTAAAAGTGGCTCCCTTCGCGCTTGCTTTATGGCGGGCATTTGAGGCACAGCACATAGAAGACGGTTATAGATCTGTTTCCAATGTATCACAACTTAAGTTTAAACGGCCGATGTTAGATCTGGGTTGCGGGTTTGGCGAATTTGCCGGTGTATTTTTTGATAGGCAAGTTGAAGTAGGTATAGATATTAATTTTGATGATCTGGTGAGGGCAAAAAAGATAAATAAATATAAAGAACTCTTTATGGCCGATGCCAGAAAAATGCCTTTTCCGGATGAGAAGTTTGCCACAGTCATTTCAGTAAGCGTGTTAGAGCATATACCGCATCCGGAGAAAGCCATAGCGGAAGTATTCAGGGTACTTAAACCGGGAGGAATTTTTATTTATACCGTTCCCACAATTGAAATTAATAAAGACTTGTTTTATCCAGAAATTTTTCGGACTTTGGGTTTAAATGGTTTAAGATCTTTTTATCTAAATACTTTTCATAAAGTTTTCAAACATGTCAATCTTTTTAGTGTCAAAAAATGGCAGATAATTACTAGGGAAGCAGGATTTAAAATTATTTACCTACATGGAACATTTACCAGAAATATGATGCTGGTTTTTGATTTAGCTTTAATTGCTGCTTTACCTTCTCAAATTTGCCGATGGCTGTTAAATACTAGATGGGTTTGGGGACTATCATGGAAAAAGAAAATTCTTGATTTAATTTTCAACAGGTTAGGAAGAGATAAAAGAATTACTGGTAGCAATATTTTAGTTATAGCGAAGAAAAAATGAAATTCAAAATTTTTCTTTTAGTTTCAATTTTTTTACTTACTCTTTTCTTGCGTGTATATAAGTTGGGAGAAATTCCCTCCGGTTTTTATAGCGATGAAGCGCTTTACGGTTATGAAGCTTATTCATTACTTAAAACCGGTAAAGATCAATATGGAGTTAAGTTTCCAATAGTATTTAAAGCATTTGGAGATTATCGGCCGGGATTATTTATCTATGCTACGGTTCCCTTTATTGGTATGATGGGATTAACCGAATTAGCCACCAGACTTCCTTCCGCATTATTTAGCACACTGACAGGAGTAATTATTTTCTTTCTCGGTTTGGAATTGTGGAAAAACTTTACCGCAGCGATACTTTCCAGTTTCTTGTTTGCCATTTCCCCTTGGAGTCTGCAATTTGCCCGTATGTCCCATGAAACAAATTTGGCGACTTTTTTAGTGGCTACGGCAATATATTTATTTGTCAAAGGCTTGAAGAATGGATGGTGTTTAATTTTTTCAATATTGATATTTGCGATATCACTCTATGCATATTATACGACTCGCGTTTTCGTGCCTATTTATATTGCGCTGTTATTTATCCTTTTTCGGGATAAATTATTGGGAAAGATAAAATTCTTAGGTCTAGGATTGATACTTTCTATTGTTTTGCTGTTACCATTTTTTAAAATAATCACAAATCGTGATACTGGCTGGTCCCGGGTTGAAGCAGTAAGCTTATGGGGAGATAAAGGTTTGGTGGCTGGTATTAACGAATCACATCGGGAGGACATTTTGGGAGAATCGTCGTTTTCTCGAGTTTTTCATAATAAAATAGTTGACGGAGGACTCACTTTTGTTAAAAACTTTTTTACCCATTTTGAGCCGCAGTTTTTGCTTTTTAATGGCGATCCTATCAAAGTCTATCAGACGCCAAACACGGGTATTCTTCTTATGGCAGAATTTATATTAGTTGTGATTACCGTATTTATTTTACAAAAGAGAGTAAATACTTATTCAATTCTTTTATTGATATGGCTTATCGTAGGGCTATTGCCTGATACATTGACACGACTGGCTCCAGCTGCTGCCAGAATACATCTGGTATTGCCTCTGGTAAGTTTATTGGCCGGTTTTGGTTTTAAACATGCAAAGCGCAAATTGTTAATAGTTTTTCTGGGGATACTTCTTATCTTCCAAATGACATATTTCCTCCACCAAAACTTTGTCCATGTTTCTATCCGTTATGCTTCCGATTGGCACTATGGACTGAAGGAAACAATCAGAGAAATAGATAAACGGCAGAGTCAATATGATTATATATGGATATCGCGGACCGGCTGGGGATGGATTAATTATTTATTCTATTTAAAATATCCTCCCGAGAAAATACAAAAAGAAATTATACTCTCCGAGAGAAACGAGTTTGGCTTGGGTTGGGTAAGACAATTCGATAAATACACGTTTGACTATTTTCCGAAAGATTTTACTTTACTGGAAAAGACTTTATTTGTTGGTACTCCAGATGATTTTTCTGGTTATAAGATGAAAAAACCTTTATATACGGTATATTACCCGAACAAAAACGCAGCATTTTATCTGGCAGATAGTATGTCTTTTTGATATGAAAACAAGAATCCTATTTTTTTTGATCATTACCTTAAGCCTTTTTCTACGTACATGGAAAATTGATAAGTTTCCGGCAACTTTATATGGCGATGAGCAGGCGTTTGCCTGGAATGCTTATAATATTCTTCATCTTGGGACTGATGAGTATGGCAATCCGTATCCACTGCAGTTCAAATCTTTTGATGATTATAAAGCGCCAATCCCGGTATATCTTCTGGTTCCTTTCATAAAAATACTTGGATTTAATCCTTTTGCCATTAGACTTCCTATTGCACTTGCTTCAACTCTTACCGTTTTAGCTGCCTATTTTTTAGCCAGATTATTTTTTAATAAAAAGATATCTTTGCTTATTACTTTTTTGATGGCAGTATCTCCCTGGCATATCCACCTTTCCAGGGGATTTTTCGAGGCAACACTTGCTCTACTTTGGTTTATTCTGGGAATATATTTTTTCCTTAAAAGCGGGGATAGATTGAAGTTGATGCTATTAAGCATGATGTTCTTCGGGTTATCACTTTACAGTTATTTTACTCCCAGGATTCTTGTGCCGATATTTCTTGTCTTTTTGATTTGGTATAAGGGAGTTTATAATCGGTTCCTCCACCTCGGCAATTCCTCCACCCCAGGGGTGTACCGCAGGCGCAACACCACCCCTGTGGTGTTTCCTTGCCGAGGTATCTTAAAGGCATATCTTTTAAGTTCAATTTTTTTAATTTTTATTACTCTGCCTCTTCTCAAGCTCACTTTTTTTGATAAAGGATTTTCCCGGTTTAATAAGCTTTCTGAGGGTATGAATACGATTATAGTCAATACTGTCGGTCAGGAACGTTTTGCTTCCGGTCTTCCTCAAAACTGGCGTATTTTATTCCATAATAAGGCAACCGTATGGTTGAGAATGATAAAGAATAATTATCTGGAGCATCTGTCGGCAAATTTCTGGTACATTTATGGAGATAATTCTCTTCGATATTTTACCGGTAATATGGGTATGTTTTATTTACTGGAATTTCCTTTTATGATATTGGGTTTATATTATCTATGGAAAGATAAAAAAGAAGTAGCGATTTTATTTTTGGGCTGGATACTGCTTGCTCCAATACCGGCGAGTATTGTCGGTAGATCGTTTGCGGTAAGGAGTTTGAGTATGTTGCCTGCGCCGTTTATTTTTGTCGGATATGGAATATATAAGTTGATGAGGCTTGTCTTTGGTCCCTCCACCCCAGGGGAATCCCTTCGGGCTGCCCCTGGGGTGTCTTTACGGAACGGCCACCTGGAAGGTGTGACGAAGTTACTCCTTCCAGGTGTAATTACTTTTGGTTTTGTTCTATCTATAGGAACTTTATTAATTCGCTATTACTTGGAATATCCTGTCTATGCCGCTACCTGGTGGGGCTGGGAGAATAAGGCAGCTCTCGATTATGCAAAAGCACGGGAGTCAAAATATGACAAGATATTCATTTCTGATTTTTATTCCGGAGGAACTCTTGCTTTTGCTGTATACAATAAATATGATCCTTTAAAATATCGTTATGCAGTGAATCATCCGGTAATTTTATCTGACGGAAGGAAAATGATACGGTTTGGGAAGTATTATTACGGTTCATTAGATCTTGATGATGAGCGTTTAAGAAATAAAGTAATTCCGGATAAGAGTCTTTATATCGGCAGACCTGAGGAACCGGAGGGGGAAGATAGAATTGTAGCACCTGATGATGGGCGTTTGATTTTTGTAGTTCACGATACATTGAAAAAACAATGAAAAAATTACTGTTTATTTTGATATTAATTATTGCAATTGCCTTAAGACTTTTTAAATTCGGTACAAATCCTCCTTCTCTCTATTGGGATGAAGCCTCACTTGGATACAATGCCTATTTGATAGCTACATCAGGACATGATGAACACGGTGAATTTTTGCCCCTTTCTAGATTTATTGCCTTTGGTGATTACAAACCGCCGGGTTATATATATTCAACTGTTCCTTCTATTTTGCTTTTTGGTCTGAATGAATTTTCCGTCAGGCTCCCGTCTCTTATTGCAGGTTTTTTAATGATAGTTATCACCTATTTATTGGTAAAAGAACTATTTGGAAATGAAATTCTGTCACTTCTTTCAAGCTTTCTTTTGTCTATTTCTCCTTGGGCGATTCAGTTTTCCAGAGCGGCATTTGAAGCCAATCTGGCCGCATTTTTCAATTTAACGGGTGTCTATTTATTTCTTATCGGAAGAAAGAAAGGATGGTATATTATACCTTCGGTAATTTTCTTCGTTCTTTCTTTTTATACTTTTAATGCCAATAGAATCATTGCCCCGCTGTTTCTGCTAGGATTGGTATCGCTCTATTTTAAAGACATTTGGAGCAATAAAAAATATTTTCTTATTTCAGCAGTTTTGGCTCTAATTTTACTTCTTCCCAGTTTGAATTATATAAGAAGCAGGGAAAGCAGATTGCGTCTGCAGGAGGTCTCAATCTTTAATAATCTGGAACCAATCAAGTTATCCAACCAGAGAATAGGATTAGATGCAGATGTCTGGTGGGCGAAAATAATTCATAACAGAAGAATATTATTCTTATCTGATTTTCTGAAGCATTATTTTGATAATTTTTCCGGCCGCTTTCTGTTTACCCATGGAGATGTTAATCCCAGACTTAACGCACAAGAAATGGGACAGCTTTATGTTTGGGAATTGCCATTTTTGTTAGTCGGGATTTACTGGTTGATTAAGAAGAAAGAGAAGGCTTTGCCAATTCTCTCTTTATGGATGCTGGTTGTACCAATTCCAGCAGCCACCGCCCGTGAAACTCCTCATGCGTTACGAATATTATCAATATTACCTACCTTCCAAATAATTACCGCCTATGGTCTATATCAGCTGGTTTTTAATATTAAAAAGAAATTTTTAAATTCCTCCACCATCGGGGGAGCCCTTCGCTTCGCTCAGGATCACCCCCGAGGTGTCTTAGCCGCTTCACCTTCCAGGAGTCGCCTCGCAACACCTGGAAGGTGGCCGATTATAGCGGCTGTTATCTGTTTATTGTTATCTGTTAATATCTACTATTATCTTCACAATTACTACATTCACTACCCCAATAGTTGGAGCGGGGAATGGCAGTACGGTTATAAACAAATGGTGGCTGAGGTTTTAAGCCTTGCCGATAATTATGATCAGATATTTGTAACAGATGCTCTTGGCAGACCGTATATTTATTTTGCTTTTTACGGAAAATATCCATATGATGATTTTCAAAAAGGAAGAAAAGCCTCCCGGGACTGGTTTGGATTTTGGAATGTAGAGGCTTTGGGCAAAATACAATTTAGTTTGAATAAATTAAGAAAAGCGGAAGGGAGAATTCTTTTAGTGACCACTCCCGGTAATCTTCCCGGCAATTTCCGGCTAATTAATTCAATAAAGAATCTTTCCGGCCAGGATGTCTTTTCCATTGCGGAGGGAATATGAGAAATAAACTGCTTATAATCTTGATATTTTTTCTTGCCTTTGTGCTTCGTTTTTGGCAGTTGGGAGAAAATCCTTCCTCTTTGGATTGGGATGAAGCCTCTTTGGGTTATAATGCCTATTCTATTCTTAAAACAGGCAGAGATGAATATGGGAGTTTTCTACCTCTTGCCATTCGTTCTTTCGGAGATTACAAGCCGGCTCTCTATACTTATCTTACTGTCATACCGGTTGCTATTTTTGGACTGAATGAATTTTCCACCAGATTCATTTCAGCCCTTTTCGGCACACTTACAGTAATAGTTGCTTATTTTCTGATTAAAGAATTATTTCCTCGTAAATCTTCTATTTTCTATTTTCTTTTTTCTATTTTCTTTTCATTATCTCCCTGGCATATCCAGTTTTCCCGCGTGGCATTTGAAGCAAATACTGCTTTATTTTTCTTCACATCTGGAATCTGGTTATTTCTGAAAAGCATCCGTCAGGGGAAGTTTTTCGTCTTATCATTTATTTCTTTTGCGTTGTCTGCCTACAGTTATCATAGTCCCAGATTAGTTATACCAATACTAGTTGTAGGTATGACCTTTATTTATAGAAAAGAAATAATTCGCCAAATTAAATGGTTTATAGTAGCTGTTGTTATCTTTATACTGATGATAATACCCATTGTTGCGCAATTTCGTTTTTCTACCGCTGCCAGATTTGGGTCGGTAACCGTAATTAATCCCTCGGAAAGATTAGGACCAAGTATAAAATCAATTGAGTATGACAGTGCAAGAGGGGATAGTTTGGGAAAACTGATGCATAATAGAAGAATTGTCTTTGGGAGAGAAATACTGGCCGGATATTTGGATCATTTCAATTTTGACTTTCTTTTCTTGAAAGGCGATCCTCCAGGAAGACATCATGCATCTGGAATGGGTATGCTTTATTGGTTTGATTTACCGTTTGTTCTGATAGGTTTATTTTATTTATTAAGAAATAGGGATAAAGGGGCAAGTACAATACTTTGGTGGTTTCTGGTAGCTCCGATTGCTTCTTCCTTAACATCCGGCACACCTCATGCAGTAAGAGCGCTTTTATATCTCCCCACTTATCAGATTTTTACGGCTTTCGGAGTAGTCAGACTGTTGGATTATTTCAAAAATTCACCTTCCAGGAGTCGCTTCGCAACACCTGGAAGGTGGCCGAATGGACTCCTTCCAGGTGTAATGAGTAATGGAATACTATTTCTTTTTTTCTCTTTTTTCGTTTTGAATTTCTTCTATTATCTTCACATGTACTGGATTCACACCCCTTCTGAATATGCTTCCGAATGGCAGTATGGCTATAGGGAGGCAGTTGAAGAAGTAGCAAAAATAGAGCAGCATTACGATAAAGTTGTTGTAACATACCGTTATGACCAGCCGTATATCTTTTTCTTATTCTATAATCAAGTAGAGCCATCCTGGTATCAGCAAAACTTTAAAGAGGAAGAAATCGGACGATTTAGAAGAAGTTTTGGCAAATATGAATTCCGCAATATTGACTGGCAAAAAGATTCACAACTTTCAAATACATTATTAGTTGGAACTGCTGGTGAAATACCGGCAAATGCTGTCGGTCTTATCAAAGAAATAAATTTTCCTGACGGATCGGTTGCTTTCAGAATTGTAGGAAGATAAAATACTATTTATGAAAATACTAGTTACCGGTGGAGCCGGATTTATAGCTTCGCATATAGTTGATGCCTATATTAATTTAGGACACGATGTAGTGATAGTGGATAATCTCTCTTCCGGAAGACGGGAATTTATCAATAAAAAAGCCAAATTCTACCAAGCTGATATAAGAGACAGGGATAAAATCAAAGACATTTTCACCAAAGAAAGACCCGAAGTATTAAATCACCATGCCGCGCAGATAAGCGTAAGAGAATCGGTTTTGGATCCTATCAATGATGCAGAAATTAACATTTTGGGCCTTCTTAATCTTCTAGAAGCAGGTAGAAAAAATGGAGTCAAAAAAATAATTTTTGCCTCATCAGGCGGTGTAGTTTATGGCGAGGCAAAACAAATTCCCACTCACGAGGATTATAATCCGCTGCAGCCTCTTTCTCCTTATGGAGTGAGCAAACTTGCCAGTGAATATTATTTGAACTTTTATTATACGACCTATGGCATACAGTATTTTGCCCTCCGGTATTCCAACGTTTATGGTCCCAGGCAGAATCCTCATGGAGAAGCAGGGGTAGTGGCAATTTTCAGTCTAAAACTTTTAAATGGTGAAATACCAATTATAAATGGGGACGGTAAACAAACCAGGGATTATGTTTATGTGGGTGATGTGGTAGAAGCAAATAAAATTGCTTTGACAAGTTCGGAAGGAGGTGTGTTCAATATCGGGACCGGTATAGAGACGAATGTGCTGGAAATATATCAAAATATTAAGGAGATCACAGGGAGCAGCGTTTCTGCCAAACATGGTCCGGCAAAAAGCGGCGAGCAAAAAAGAAGTTGTCTTGATAGTCGATTGGCAGCAGAAAAATTAGATTGGAAAGCAAAGATCAATTTAGATGAAGGGCTTAAGAAAACGATTGAATATTTTAAGTCACATTATTATTGATTCCTTCACCATCGGGGGAGTCATGTCCTTCGACTTCGCTCAGGACTGCCACCCCCGAGGTGTTTTAGGGCTTTAATGAAGAAAAATAATAAAAAAGTGATTATTTTAGGAGGAGGATTGTCTGGTCTTGCCGCAGGATATGAGCTGGCAAAAGCAGGACATAAAGTAACCGTTTTGGAGAAATGGGAGAAAGTTGGCGGATTGGCACAAACTATTGAGGTGAATGGTTTTCGGTTTGATACGGGACCGCACCGTTGGTATACCAAAAACAATACGGTCAATAAGTGGATGTTGGATCTTTTAGGCGATGAAGTTGTCAAAGTGCCAAGACTGACCCGGATTTATTTTGATAAGAAATTTTTTTATTATCCGATTAGACTATTCAATGCACTTTTTGGCATTGGTCCGTGGCAAGCAATCAGAGCCGTAGTTGATTATGATTTTGCCAGAATAAAATCCAGAATTTTTAAACAGAATTTGCTGACCATGGAAGACGGTTATATAAATCAGTTCGGCAAAACTCTTTATGAGATTTTCTTTAAAAGATACAGTGAGAAATTATGGGGAGAAGACTGCAGAAATATTTCCATAGATTGGGTGGGGCAGCGGACCCGCGGACTCAATATCTTAACCTTAATAAAGGAAACCCTCTTTAAAAGCAGAGATATCGTTTCATTGGTGGATGAGTTTTCATACCCCAAAAGGGGAGTGGGAAGATTGGCCGAGAAAATGGCTGAAGAGATTAAAAGGCTCGATGGAGAAATATGGACGGGTACCGAAGTGGTAAAAATTATTCATAATAAGGAAAAAATTATATCTGTGGAAGTTCGGGATAAAAAGGGCAAAAAATCACTGAAAGGAGATTATTTTATCTCCAGTATTCCTTTAAGTGATTTAGTCAAAAGATTAATTCCTCAAATTGAGCGCAAAATCATCTCTCTTGCCGGCAAATTGCGCTTCCGAGATGAGGTGCAGATTGCGCTTTTTGTCAAAAAAACCCATATAACGAAAGACACCTGGATATATGTTCATCCGAAAGAAATTCCATTTATGCGGGTGATGGAAATGGATAACTGGACTGATAAATTGTCGCCCATTGGTACAACAACACTTGTGTTTGAAATTGCCTGCAATCAGGGTGATAGTTTGTGGAGGAAGACTGATAAGGAGATTATCGATTTGGTAACAGATGCATATATTCGGGAATTCAAACTGATAAAAAGAAATGATGTTACTTTTGGTTTTGTTCATCGCGTACCCAAGGAATATCCGGTTTATCATCTTGGATATAATAAAGATGTTGGACAGATAAAAAAGTTTTTGGGAAAGTTTGACAATCTTCAACTGGTGGGAAGAAACGGCACATTCAGATACAACAATATGGATCATTCTGTAGAAATGGGTCTTTATGCAGCCAGCAATATTATCGAAAATACAAAAAGATACGATATAGAATCCGTAAATATTGAAAGGGAATACTTGGAAGAGAAAAAGATTGAAAATATCGAAGACGAAAGGGTCGAAGAATATGAAAATGAGAAAACCTAAAATAGTGGTAGTGATGCCTGCTTATAATGCCGAAAAGACTATAGAGAAGACTTACAGAGATATTCCCAAAAGTATAATTGATGAAGTTATCGTAGTTGATGATGACAGCCGTGACAAAACGGTAAAGATTGCCCAAAAGCTTAATTTGTCTATTTTTGTGCATAAAAAAAATCTGGGCTACGGCGGTAATCAGAAAACCTGTTACAGTCAGGCTTTGAAAAGGAAAGCAGATATCATAGTCATGATTCATCCGGATTACCAGTATGATGCGACATTAACTGCTTATCTTGTACAGCCAATCCTTGAGGATAGATTTGATATTATGCTGGGATCACGTATCAGAAGCAGATATGAAGCTCTTGAAGGGGGAATGCCTTTATATAAATATATAAGCAACAGAATACTTTCCTTTATTGAAAATATTATATTGGGATTAAATCTGTCTGAATATCACACGGGATTCAGAGCATTTAAAAGCGAGGTATTGGAGAAACTGCCGCTTGAGTCATTTTCCGATGATTTTGTATTTGATCAGGATATACTTATATCTGCGCATGCGGCGGGTTTCCGTATGGGAGAGATACCTGTACCCGTCCGGTATTTTCCGGAAGCATCATCGATAAATTTCGTCAGTTCTCTCAAATACGGTCTGATGATACTGCTTGACCTTATATATTATTTGTTAAACTTACTGGGAATAAAAAGCAGAATATTCAGATTCAGGAAAACGTAATGTGGGGAAAATCCGAATTCTTATACTCATTTTTATTGTCTTTTTTTCGGCAGTTACATTAAGAGATCTTTTCAAACCGGGTTTTTTCACGAGTCATGATGGTCTGTTTCATGTGGCAAGACTGTACTTCTTCGAAGAAGGATTAAGAGACGGACAATTACCGGTCCGCTTCGCTAAAGATGCATACAACGGATACGGTTATCCTCTTTTTGTTTATTCATACAGATTACCGTATATCAGCGGTGAACTTTTCCGTATGGTGGGGTTTTCATATACTGATAGTATAAAATGGGTGTTTCTGACAGGCTATATTCTATCCGGACTTCTTATGTATATTTTTCTCAGAGACAGGTGGGGAATTTATGCCGGATTCGTTGGCAGTATAGTTTATCAGTTAGCTCCATACCGCTTTCTCAATATATTTGTCCGTGGAGCATTGGCGGAAAGCTTAACTTACATTTTTCCTCCCCTGATTTTATTGTCCGTAAATAGAATCTCCGCAAAGTCAGATTTTTCGTGGAAATGGCTTATTATCGGAGCTTTCTCATTTTCAGCTTTGATTCTGACCAATATGACCGTATTTATTTTGTTTTGTATTCTTTTTTTCGCATATACTTTGTTTACGGTTTGGAAAAAAGGAAACTGGAATTTCCAAAAATTGGGAAAAGTTTTATTAATATTTGTTTTTGGCACTCTCCTTTCTGCATATTATTTATTTCCTGCGGTCTTGGAGCGCGGATCGGTCATTTATTCCAAATTTATAAATTATTCATTTCTAAATGATTCTTTACTGGATTTTGATAAACTTCTATATTCCAAATGGGGTTATGGTTGGATGAAAGCAGCAGAAGGCGGAATGTCTTTTCAGATAGGTGCTGCACAGTGGTTTGTAATTTTGTCAGCTGTAATTTTTTTATTTTTACCGCTTTTTAGAAAAGGCGATAAATTGAATACAAAAGAAATTTTATTTTGGATGATAACCATAGTGATATCCGTTTTTATGATGCTTAAATCCTCGTCTTTCGTCTGGCGATTTCTTTCCCCTTTTTGGAGTATTCAATACGCATGGAGACTGCTTTCCATAGTCGTATTTTCCTCAGCAGTACTTACTGCTGTTGTTCTTGGCAGTATACGTTTTAAAAAAACAAAATTCCTTCTTGGATTAACGATAATCACTCTTGCTGTTGTTGCCAACAGGAATCATATACGCATAAATCAGCAGGAGTTTTGGGATATAGACCAGTATCTGAAAGTTGCCAATTCCGGTGATTCATTTAGTGAGTTTCTTCCGGTTTGGGCCGATGTTCCGTATATGTCAGAAAAAAGACCATTGGTTGAGTCGATGGATAAAAGTTCAATAATAAATATTGCGGTAAGAAAATCCAATACAATGGAATTTACTGCCAAGCTGCCGGCGGAAGATAAAATTATTATAAATACTGTATACTTTCCCGGTTGGGAAGTATTTGTGGATGGGAAAAAAATACCTATCGGTTATAATAAACACGGAGTTATGGAAATAGCTCTTGAAAAGGGAGAGCATAATATAAAAACTGTTTTTGCGGAAACACCTCTAAGGAAAATTGCAGACATTATATCAATCGTGTCATTTTTATTTCTGATAATCGGCTTTGTCAAAAGAAAAAAAGTAAATATGTTTACACTGAGCCCTTCGAAAACTCAGGATAAACGCCGAAGGGTTTACCCTGAGGAGCATCAGCGACGAAGGGAGCGAATGTGAAGAAAATTGATTGGCTTATTGTCTTTTTAATTCTGGTTGCCTCTTTTATCCTATTGAAAGATTTATTCAAAGCGGGTTTATACACCAGCCATGACGGCGTTCATCAGGTAGTCAGGTTTTTTTATTTTGATCAGGCCCTTGCCGACGGACAATTTCCTCCCAGGTGGGCGCAGGGGCTTATAAACGGTTTCGGTTACCCTCTTTTTATTTTTTCCTATCATCTGCCCTGGTTTATCGCTGAAGTTATCCGGTTTTTGGGATTTTCCATAATCGACAGCGTCAAGTACACATTTTTAGCCGGATTTATCTTTTCCGGGCTCACCATGTATTTTTTACAGAGAGATTTGTTTGGAAGACTTGCAGCAGTTGCCGGCACCGCGCTTTATCTTTTGGCGCCATACAGATTTTCCAATATTTTTGTCCGTGCTTCAATTGGCGATGCAACAGCCTTTATATTTGCGCCTTTGGTTTTTTGGTCTTTGGTCAAACTTAAGGAAAAAGTTGGTTGGAAATGGGAAGTACTCGGAAGCTTAAGTGTTGCCGGGCTTATCTTATCCCATGCGATGGTAGCGGCTCTTTTCTTAAGCATTTTCGGTTTGTACTTTTTGTTTTCGCTTCCAACCGTAAAAAATAAAATTTCGTATATGAAATTTTGCGCCTTCATTGTACTTGGAGGATTTGGCCTTTCCGCGTATTATTTTATCCCCTCCATAATTGAGCGGGGAAATACCAGGTTTCAGGAGCTTATGAACCAAATCTTCGTAGGCAATTACTTCGCCGGCATAAATGATCTGATTTACTCCAAATGGGGATACGGAGTTTTCCACTCAAAAGAAGGAGCGATGTCGATACAGCTGGGTCTTATCCAGTGGCTGGTTGTTTTACTTACCATAATATATCTTCTGAAAATTCTTATTTTTGATAAAAAAATTTCCGCAGAAAAGAAAAAATTGGTAAGGGAAGGGATAATTCTGGTCATCCTTTTCATCTTCGTAATATTTATGATGCTGCCTGTATCACTGCCTGTCTGGAAAATGGTAAGTAATGCAGTTTTTATAGATTTCCCCTGGAGATATTTGGCTGTATCCGTATTTTTAGCCTCATTATGTACCGGGCTTCTTATAAAAATTCTGGGGAAAGGGAAGATTATACTGGCAATCATCTTTATCATCTCCGCAATATACCTTAACCGCAATCACCTGAGGATCAACGAAACTCTTCCCTGGGATCTGTCTTTTATCCTCAAACTTGAAAAAACCACCAACACTTATGATGAATATACTCCCAAATGGGTAAAAAACGAGTATATTGCGGAAAACAAACCCAGAGTGGAGTTTTCGGGCGGACGCGCCGGTATAGAAATTCTGAAAAATAAATCAAACTTGCTTGAATTTTCCGTTGCTGCGCCTGAAAGTGGAGTGGTCCGTGTAAATACGATTTATTATCCGGGGTGGAAAGTATTTGTGGATGGAAAAGAAGAAGGAATAGATTATTCCAATGGACTGATTGAGTTTAAAGTAGGGGAGGGCAGGAAAAATGTAGTCGCCCGTTTCACCGAAACTCCGCTTAGAATGATAAGTAATTTCATTACTGCAGCTACTTTAGTTCTCTTTTTCCTTCCTCAGCTAAGAAGTTGGAAAAAGCAGTAAAACACTTATCTTAATCTGTAAAATGTCCCTTTGGTGCTTCCAACCTTGGCCACCAGTCCTTTCTCCTGCAGTTTTTTTAGATCATATCGAAGCGTTCTTGCCGGTACTTTTAAAAACCGCCTCTTGATAGTATCAAAAGAGGCCATTTTATGATCAGCAATGATGCTATAAATTTCTTCCTGCCTGGGCGGTAAAATTACTTTTTCATTTTTATCTGATTCATGTGCAATCTGTGATTTAATTTTTTCTGATTGCCGCCAGAATGTATCCAACATAAATAAGAGATATTCCTGCGGCTTTTTCAGTCCTATATCCAGATAATAATAGTAATCTTCTTTATGATTATCCAAAGCTTCCTCCAAAACAACATTGAGGTTAAACCGCCAGTTTTTCCTAAAGAAAATATCAAGAATGAGAAGCCTTCCTACCCTGCCGTTTCCTTCTATAAAAGGATGGATCTTTTCAAACACGAGATGCGAGATAAAGGCGCAAATGATGGGAAATTTTTCCGTATCGGAATTGATATAGGCAAGCAGATTGTCCAAAAGAACCGGAATTTGGTTGGGGGGAGGGGACATGTATACCGCCACTCCCGCCTGGTTAAATATCGCTCCCATTTCCCGGCGGAAGTATCCCGCGGCAGGGTCCAAATTTTTCATCACCAGCCTGTGTAGATTTAAAATATCTTTTTTGGACATTCTTGTTTTTTTATCTGCCTCTTTTTCGATAAATTTGATAGCAGAAAGAATGTTCAGAACTTCCAGTTTCTTTTGGCGGTCAGAGGTATTATCCAGTTCTTCCATAGTCAGAGGATTTCCTTCAATTCTCGCCGAATAAAGAGAGCTTTTGAGTAAACTGATTCTTTGGATTTTTTCTTTTATTGCGGGAGGTATAGGCACTGAGGAAAAAAATATGCGATTTGCCTCGATTTTGGCAATCAATTCTAAAATATCCGGCGTTATCTGGTAGAGAGGAGGTATCTTCACATTCGCTCCATTCGTCGCTGATGCTCCTCAGGGTAAACCCTTCGGCGTTTATCCTGAGTTTTCGAAGGGCTCAGTGTAAACATAACCTAATCTTACCAGATATTGCCCAATATTGCCAGATATTGCCCAATATTGCCGGATGTACTCTGTGGGAGCGGATAAATGGATTATAAATGTGGGTTGTAGGTGATAAATCGACAGGAGGGGGGAAACGGGGTAAAATAGCTGTATTAACCATAATTTATCCATAATTTATGACTAAGATTTCTGTGGCTGTGGCTACCTTCAATGAGGAGAAAAATATAGGCAAGTGCCTTGAGAGTGTGGCTGATTGGGTGGATGAGATAGTGGTGGTAGATGGTTCTTCCACGGATAAAACGGTTGAAATTGCCAAAAAATATAAGGCAAA